>NZ_JBVHTR010000007.1:132236-399411 GCF_055565775.1 Streptomyces sp. NPDC028331
GGTGCCCCCGTTTGAGGAACCGCGGGGGCGGCTGCGGCCTGCGCGTTTCCTGCGCCGGGGGTTGCCGGGGTGTCTGCGCTGTGGGGTTGTGTCGTGGGGGGACGGGGGCCCCCCCCCCCCCCCCCCCGGTCCGGGTCAGCGGACCCGGCCGTACCAGACGCTCTTCGTCCAGATCTTCTCCAGCCTGACCACGGCCCCGGTCTTCGGGGAGTGCCAGATCTTGCCCTTCCCGGCGTAGATGCCCACGTGGTACACGTTGCTGCCCGAGTGGAAGAACACCAGGTCCCCGGCCTGCCGCTGGGAGGCGGAGATGTGCCGTGTCTTGTTGTACTGCGCCGCCGCCGTCCGAGGCAGGGTCTTGCCCGCCTTCTTGTACGCGTACAGCGTCAGCCCGGAGCAGTCGAAGCGGCGCGGTCCGGTGGCGCCGTACTGGTAGGGAGACCCCTTCTTGGACGCCGCGACCTGCAGCGCCTTCGTCGCCGGGGTCACGGCGGAGGCGTCGGAGGCGATGCCGGGGACCACGATGCTGCCGCCGACGGCGGCGATGGTGAGGGCGGAGGCCGTACCGGCCCGGCCCAGCAGCGACGGGACTCGATTGAGCGCAGTCATGCGCAACCCTTCGTCAGCCGCCTGTGAAGGATGACCTGTCGGATTCGGGCTGGCGAAGTAGCCCGGCCGCTGACGCGGCTTCACCCCAAGGACCGCCCGGATCTCTCCGGCGGCCCGCCTTGCTGGGTCCTCCACTCCTGCCGATCCACTCCTGTCGACCGGTCATCCGGGCGGCGGCAGGACTCGGCGTCCGCCCGGACCGCCCCGCCGCGGTGGCGGGGGCTTGTCGTCAGGAAGGGATCTTCACCTAAAGGCCTCGGAAAATCACAACGGAATCGGGGGTTTGTGGCATTACTCACCACTCACCCGTTCGGGTGGACAACCCTTCGTTCGAGGCAGGTTGGGGGAGCCGACGAGGCCCGGACCTGCACCGGAGCGGTTCATCCCGCCGCCGGGGCAGGCACGTTGCGCACCCTTTCCGGGCTCGGTTGAGGACGGGTGTTTAGTCCAGCCGGCGGTACCCCGTTCGGCCGGTTCGGGCAACCGCCCGCGTCGCGCGGAGCGCTCACTCTCCGTCAGTCGGGGGTCGGCGGCACCGTGACGCGGGCGGCGCGGCGCTCGCCGTCGAGGACGCGGAGGGCCCGGGCGAGGGTGGGGCCGTGCAGTTCGTTCTCCCCGCGCTGGTGCATCAGGGTCAGCGCCTCGCGCAGCGCCATCGCCTTGCCCACCAGGGCCTGGGCGGCGCGCAGTCCACGGTAGGTGTCCCCGGAGTGCGCGGGGTTGATACGGCCGAGCAGGTCCACCACGTCGAGATAACGGTCGATCAGCTCGGCCTCGGCGCGGGTCAGCGCGGGCAGTGGGGGCAGTTCGGGTGGCAGCATCGGCGGTTCACCTCCCGCCGGGCGCCGTGTGCGAGGCCCTGCGGCTCGGGATGACGCGGTCGATCAGGCCGTACTCCACGGCCGCCGGCGCGTCGAAGACCGTGTCCCGCTCGATGTCGGCGGCGATCCGCTCCGGGCTCTGCCCGGTGTGCCGGGCGAGCATCTCCTCCATGCGGCCGCGGATGCGCATCAGCTCGTCGGCCTGGATGGACAGGTCGTCGGCCTGCCCCTGAACGGGTTCCGGCAGGGACGGCTGGCGGATGACCACCCGGGCACCGGGCAGGGCGAACCGCTTGCCCGGTGTTCCCCCGGCGAGCAGTACGGCCGCGGCGGACACCGCCTGCCCGAGGCAGATCGTCTCCACGTCGCAGCCGACGTACTGCATCGTGTCGTAGACGGCGGCCATCGCGCTGAACGAGCCGCCGGGGGAATTGATGTACAGCGAGATGTCCCGGTCCGGATCCAGGTACTCCAGGTGCATGAACTGCGCCATCACGTCGTTGGCCGCCGTGTCGTCCACCGGCGTCCCGAGGAACACGATCCGCTCCTCGAGGAGCTTCGCGTACGGATCGAGGGTCCGGTGTCCGTAGCCGGTGCGTTCGGTGAACTCGGGCAGGACATGACGGGCGGACGGTCGGTTCATGACATGCGCCTCCTCGGGCTGGCTCGGTAAAAAATGTACAGGACGTACGTTCTCTGGGGAGTGCGGCATGCTGACAGCGAAACCGGCTGCGCGCCGGGCCGAACCCGCCCTCGCTCCCGCTTCCGTCCCCAGGGGCCGGTGGAGGCGTCGGTCTAAGCTGGAGCACATGGCCTACGAGATTCCGGTGACGCAAGCCAGGGCTGAGCTCGCCGATCTGATCAACCGCGTGGTGTACGGCGGCGAGCGCGTCGTCGTCACGCGGCACGGAAAGCCTCTCGTCGCCCTGGTCTCCGCCGCCGACCTCGAGCGGCTCGCCGCCCTGGACGCGGCGGAGGAGCAGGTGATCAGCTCGGTCTCCAGCGTCCGCGAGGCCGCGGCCTCCACCCCGCGCGAGCACCACCGCTTCGGCATCGCCGCCGAACACCGGCGGCCGGGCGCCTCCTGACGGCGGGCGAAGACACGCGCGGCGGGCCACGCCGACCTCGGCCGGGCCGAGTGCTCGCTGGTGGCCATCGCCCGCGCCGCTCTGCGTCCGAGCCCCGCTGATCGTGCTCGATGAGGTCGGCGACCTCGTAGACCTCGTCGAGCCGATGGCTGACCGCGCCGAGCCGCGCGCGGCGTCCACGGGCGTGGAACGGTGTCGCGTGCCCGGCCGCGACCGGCGCAGCGGCCCGCAACGTCCCGGTTAACGTGCCCGAAACCCGGTGCAATTAGCCTGCCCCTCCACGCCACCAGGCACTTTGCCCCGTGGCCGCGGCAACCGGGCCCCGCACGGTCCGGAGCGAGGACTGTGAGGTGGGACGTGCAACTGACCCCGCACGAGCAAGAGAGGCTGCTGATCCACGTGGCGGCCGACGTCGCCGAGAAGCGCCGGGCCCGGGGGCTGAAGCTCAACCACCCCGAGGCGGTCGCCCTCATCACGTCGCACATCCTCGAAGGCGCGCGGGACGGACGCACCGTGGCCGAGCTCATGGCCTCCGGGCGCAAGCTGCTCACCCGGGACGACGTCATGGAGGGCGTCCCGGAGATGATCCACGACGTCCAGGTCGAGGCGACCTTCCCGGACGGCACCAAGCTCGTCACCGTCCACGACCCGATCGTCTGACGGGGGGAGCGCCGTGATTCCCGGAGAGATCCTGTTCGACGACGGCCCGATCGTCTACAACGAGGGCCGCGAGGTCACCCGGCTCACCGTCCTCAACGCCGCCGACCGGCCCGTCCAGGTCGGCTCCCACTACCACTTCGCCGAGGCCAACCCCGGTCTGGAGTTCGACCGGGCCGCCGCGCGCGGCAAGCGGCTGAACATCCCCGCCGGGACCGCCGTGCGCTTCGAGCCCGGCATCCCCGTGGACGTCGAACTCGTCCCGCTCACCGGCGCGCGCGTCGTGCCCGGACTGCGCGGTGAGACCGGAGGTGCCCTCGATGCCTGAGATCTCGCGTGCCGCGTACGCGGACCTGTTCGGCCCGACCACCGGCGACCGCATCCGGCTCGCCGACACCGACCTCCTCGTGGAGATCGAGGAGGACCGTTCCGGCGGCCCCGGGCTCGCCGGTGACGAGGCCGTCTTCGGCGGGGGCAAGGTCATCCGGGAATCCATGGGCCAGTCCCGTGCCACCCGCGCGGACGGCACCCCGGACACCGTCATCACCGGCGTCGTCGTCATCGACCACTGGGGCATCGTCAAGGCCGACGTCGGCATCCGCGACGGCCGTATCACCGCCATCGGCAAGGCGGGCAACCCGGACACCATGGACGGCGTCCACCCGGACCTGGTGCTCGGCCCGGAGACGGAGATCATCGCGGGCAACGGCCGGATCCTCACCGCCGGCGCCATCGACGCGCACGTCCACTTCATCTGCCCGCAGATCGCCGACGAGGCGCTCGCCGCCGGCATCACCACGCTGGTCGGCGGCGGCACCGGACCCGCCGAGGGCTCCAAGGCGACCACCGTCACGCCCGGCCCCTGGCACCTCGCCCGGATGCTGGAGGCGATGGAGGGCCATCCGCTCAACATCGGCCTGCTCGGCAAGGGCAACACCGTCTCGCACGACGCGATGCTCTCCCAGATCCGCGGCGGCGCCCTCGGCCTGAAGCTGCACGAGGACTGGGGCTCCACGCCCGCCGTCATCGACGCCGCCCTCACCGTCGCCGACCGCACCGGCATCCAGGTCGCCATCCACACGGACACCCTCAACGAGGCCGGGTTCGTGGGCGACACACTCGCCGCGATCAACGGCCGCGGCATCCACGCCTACCACACCGAGGGCGCGGGCGGCGGACACGCGCCGGACATCATGACCGTGGTGTCCGAACCCCACGTGCTGCCCAGCTCCACCAACCCGACCCGGCCGTTCACCGTCAACACCGCCGAGGAACACCTCGACATGCTGATGGTCTGTCACCACCTCAACCCGGCGGTGCCGGAGGACCTGGCCTTCGCCGAGTCGCGGATCCGGCCCTCGACGATCGGGGCGGAGGACGTCCTCCACGACCTGGGCGCGATCTCGATCATCTCCTCCGACTCCCAGGCCATGGGACGCGTCGGCGAGGTCGTCCTGCGGACCTGGCAGACCGCCCATGTGATGAAGCGGCGGCGAGGGGCGCTGCCCGGCGACGGCCGCGCCGACAACCACCGTGTACGCCGCTATGTCGCCAAGTACACGATCAACCCGGCTCTCGCCCAGGGCCTCGCCCACGAGATCGGTTCCGTCGAGACCGGCAAGCTCGCCGACCTGGTGCTGTGGGAGCCCCAGTTCTTCGGCGTCAAGCCGCACCTCGTGATCAAGGGCGGCCAGATCGCGTACGCGCAGATGGGCGACGCCAACGCGTCCATCCCGACCCCGCAGCCGATCCTGCCGCGCCCGATGTACGGGGCGATCGGGCGGGCGCCCGCCGCCAACTCCTTCAACTTCGTGGCGCCGCTCGCGATCGAGGACGGGCTGCCGGAGCGGCTGGCCCTCGGGAAGAGGTTCGTGGCCATCGAGTCGACCCGCGGCGTCACCAAGGCGGACATGCGTGAGAACGACGCCCGGCCGCGGGTCGAGGTCGACCCGGACAGCTTCGCCGTGCACATCGACGGCGAGCTGGTCGAGGCGACACCGGCGGAGGAACTGCCCATGGCCCAGCGTTACTTCCTCTTCTGATGTCCCGGGCAGCGCTTCTCGTCCTGGCCGACGGCCGCTTCCCCGCCGGAGGGCACGCCCACTCCGGCGGGGCCGAGGCGGCCGTCCGCGCGGGACGGATCACCGGGGCCGCGAGCCTGGAGGACTTCTGCCGCGGGCGGCTGCACACGGCGGGGCTGGTGTCCGCCTCGCTGGCCGCGGCGGCCGCGCTCGGCGTCGATCCGGCCCTGCTGGACGCCGCCGCGGACGCCCGCACGCCGTCGGCCGCGCTGCGCGCCGCCGCGCGCCGGCTGGGGCGGCAGCTCATGCGGGCCGCTCGGGCCGCCTGGCCTTCGGGAGAACTGGAGGCGGTGGCACGGGAGTTCCCCAAGGGCGCGCACCAGCCGGTCGTGCTCGGTCTTGCGGCGCGAGCGGCCGGACTGGGGGCGGTGGATGCGGCGCACTGCGCGGCCTACGAGAGCGTCAGCGGACCGGCCACGGCCGTGGTGCGGCTCTTGGGTCTCGACCCGTTCGCCGCCACGGCGGTACTGGCCCGGCTGGCACCGGAGCTCGATCGTGTGGCCGATCAGGCGGTGCGGGCCGCTCGGCGCGTGCTCGAGGAGGGGGCCGATGCGTTGCCCGCGGCCTCCGGCCCGTTGCTGGAGATCGGGGCGGAGGCGCATGCCGCCTGGCCTGTCCGCCTGTTCGCCTCCTAGGAGGAGTCCGCCCGCCGCCCCCTACCCGTTCCCCTTTCCCAGGGGCTCCGCCCCCTCGACCCCGCCAGGGGCTCCACCCCCTGGCCGACATCGTCCATCGCCGGCCACGGCTGAACTGGAGCCGCAGTCATGCACCTCGACCACACCCACCACGGCCCCTCCGCCCTGAGCGCCGACGCCCACCGCCCCGACGGCTCCCGCCGTGCCCTGCGTATCGGGCTCGGCGGGCCCGTGGGGTCCGGTAAGACGGCCACCGTCGCCGCGCTCTGCCGGGCGCTGCGGGACGAGTTGTCGCTCGCCGTCGTGACCAACGACATCTACACCCGGGAGGACGCCGAGTTCCTGCTGCGGGAGGCCGTCCTGCCGCCCGAGCGGATCACCGCCGTCGAGACCGGCGCCTGTCCGCACACCGCCATCCGGGACGACATCTCCGCCAACCTCGAAGCCGTGGAGGACCTGGAGGACGCCGTCGGGCCGCTCGACCTCGTCCTCGTCGAATCCGGCGGCGACAACCTCACCGCCACCTTCTCCAAGGGGCTCGTCGACGCGCAGATCTTCGTCATCGACGTCGCGGGCGGGGACGACATCCCCCGCAAGGGCGGCCCCGGTGTCACCACCGCCGATCTGCTCGTCGTCAACAAGACCGACCTGGCGCCGTACGTCGGGTCCGACCTCGCCCGGATGGCTGCCGACGCCAAGGCGCAGCGGGGCGAGCTGCCCGTCGTCCTGCAGTCGCTGCGTGGCGAGGCCGGCGTCGGCGCCGTCGCCGACTGGGTGCGGGAACGGCTGGCCGCGTGGGCGGCGTGAGCACGGGCGTACGGGCCACCGCCCGGATCGTGGCCCGGGACGACGGCCGGGGCGGTACGGCCCTGCCGGTGCTGGCGGGCGAGGGGCCGCTGGCGCTGCGCCGGACGCGGGCGCGGGGCGACGAGGCGCGCGTGATGCTCGTCGGCGCGATGAGCGGGCCGCTCGGCGGAGACCACTTCACCGTGCGGGCGGAGGTGGGAAACGGCGCCCTGCTGCACCTGGGGTCGGCCGCCGCGACCATCGCCCTGCCCGGGCAGGCCAAGGGCGAGGCCCGCTACGACGTCCGGCTCGACGTGGCCGCCGGGGGCGAACTGCGCTGGCTGCCCGAGCAGTTGATCTCCGCTCGGGGCAGCGAGCTGCACGTCTCCTCGCGCATCGACCTCGCGCCCGGCGCCCGTCTCGTCTTCCGCGAGGAACAGGTTCTCGGGCGTGCCGGTGAGGAGTCCGGCCGGCTCACCACCCGTCTCACCGTACGGATGGACGGACGTCCGCTCCTCGACCAGGAGGTGGCCTGCGGACCGGGCGCGCCCGGCGGCTGGGACGGGCCCGCCGTGCTGGCGGGGCATCGGGCCCTCGGGCAACTTCTCGTCGTACGCCCCGAGTTCGAGCGGTCGCCGGTCGATGCCCGGCCGCTGGGGGAGTGCGCCGCGCTCACGCCGCTCGCCGGACCCGGCGTGCTCGTCACCGCACTCGCCCCCGATGCGCTGCGACTGCGGCGTGTCCTGGACGAAGCCCTGAGCGCCCTCGGCTGAGACCGGTCCCACCGCGCGCCTCTCCGCTCAACGGATCCTTCCGTACCGGTTATCGGATTGGTAAAGAAAGTCAAGTGCCCTCTGTTCTCAGGGACCTCACAGCCGAAAGGATCCCCGTACCCATTGGAACCAGGTACGGGGAGGTCCCACTTGAGGGGAATCAGACCGACGAGGCGAGCGACCGCGCTCGGCTCCGCGGGGGCGCTCGTCACGGCGACGCTGATAGCCGGCGCCGTGGCGGCACCGTCGGCCGCCGCCGAGGTGCGCCACGGCCAGGACCGGGAGGCCCGCGGCGCCGCGATCGCCGCCGCTCGGGCCGCCGAGAGGGGGATCGACTGGCAGGACTGCCCCGCCGACTGGGGGCTGGCGAAGCCCATCCAGTGCGGCTGGGTGAGCGTACCGCTGGACTACGCCCACCCGTACGGCAAGCAGATCAAGCTCGCCGTCGACCGCATCGGCAACACCGGCACCAAGCAGGAGCGCCAGGGCGCCCTCGTCTACAACCCGGGCGGCCCCGGCGGCTCCGGGCTGCGCTTCCCGACCCGGATCACCAACAAGAACCCCGTGTGGGCGAACGTCGCCAAGGCCTACGACTTCGTCGGCTTCGACCCGCGCGGCGTCGGCCACTCGGCGCCCATCTCCTGCGAGGACCCGCAGGAGTTCGTGAAGGCGCCCAAGGCGGACCCGGTCCCCGACTCCGAGGCGGACAAGCTCGCTCAGCGCAAGCTGGCGCGGGAGTACGCGGAGGGCTGCCTGGAGCGCACCGGCCGCGCGATGCTCCAGCAGATGACCACGCCCAACACCGCACGCGACCTGGACGTCATCCGGGCCGCGCTGGGCGAGAAGAAGATCAACTACCTCGGCGTGTCGTACGGCACGTACCTGGGCGCCGTCTACGGCACGCTCTTCCCGGGCCACATCCGGCGCATGATCGTGGACAGCGTGGTCAACCCGTCCCGCGAGAAGATCTGGTACCAGGCCAACCTCGACCAGGACGTCGCCTTCGAGGGCCGCTGGAAGGACTGGGAGGACTGGGTCGCCGCGAACGACGCCTCGTTCCACCTGGGCACCACCCGCGCCGCGGTGCAGGACAAGTGGCTCAAGCTGCGCGCCACCGCGAAGCAGAACCCGATCGGCGGCGTCGTCGGCCCGGCCGAGCTGCTCTCCTTCTTCCAGAGCGCCCCGTACTACGACTCCTCGTGGGTTCCGGTCGCCACCGTCTTCAGCAAGTACTACGCCGGAGACACCAAGGCGCTCGTCGACGCGGCCGCGCCCGACCTGTCGGACACCGCGGGCAACATCTCGTCGGAGAACGGCAACGCCGTCTACACGGCCGTCGAGTGCACCGACGCCAAGTGGCCGACGAGCTGGAAGAAGTGGGACCGGGACAACACCCGGCTCAACAAGGACTACCCGTTCCTGACGTGGTCCAACGCATGGATGAACCTGCCGTGCGCCACCTGGCCCGTCAAGCAGCGGCACCCGGTCGACGTCAGGACCGGCAAGGGCCTGCCGACCGTGCTGATCGTGCAGTCCACCCGTGACGCCGCGACGCCCTTCGACGGCGCGGTCGAGCTGCACCAGCGCTTCAAGGGCTCCCGTCTGATCATCGAGAAGGATGCGGGCTCCCATGGCGTGACCGGCCTGGTCAACCCGTGCATCAACAGCCGGGTGGACACCTACCTGCTCACCGGCAGGACGGACAGCGCCGACGTGACGTGCACTCCGCACGCCACGCCGAAGCCGTAGTACGCGGTCCGCGTCATACGCACGCGCGAAGGGGCGGCCGGTCTCCGGCCGCCCCTTCGTCGTACCCGACGCCTCTCGGACGCGACGCGTCCTCAACTCAGCGGCAGCCGCGGGAGCTTGCGGGCCCGCTCCGCGTTCTTCGCCGCCTCGTCGGCCTTGACCACCGCCGCGTACTGGTCGACGTACTCCTGCTCGGACAGGGTGAGGATGGCGTACATGATCTCGTCGGTGACGGCGCGCAGGACGGCCCTCTCGTTCTCCATGCCCGCGTAGCGGGAGAAGTCCAGGGGCTCGCCGAAGCGGATCACCACCGGATGGATCCGCGGGAGGACCTGGCCGGGCGGCTGTGCCTCGAAGGTGCCGATCATCGCGCAGGGGACGACCGGGACCCCCGCCCTGAGCGCCATCACCGCCACGCCCACCTTGCCCTTGTAGAGGCGGCCGTCGTGGGAGCGGGTGCCCTCCGGGTAGATGCCCAGCAGTTCCCCCTTGCCGAGGACGCCGAGACCCTCGCGGATCGCTGCCTGCCCGGCGTCCTTGCCGGAGCGGTCCACCGGGATCTGCCCGGCGCTGCGGAAGAACGCGGCGGTGAGCCGGCCCTTGATGCCGGGGCCGGTGAAGTACTCGGCCTTGGCGAGGAAGGTGATGCGCCGTTTGAGGATCGCGGGCATCAGGAAGTGGTCGGAGAAGGAGAGATGGTTGCCGGCGATGATGGCCGGGCCCTGAGCCGGAACGTGTTCGAGTCCCTCGATGCGCGGCCGGAAGACCAGTCTCAGGAGCGGTCCGAGAAGGACGTATTTGAGCACGTAGTAGAACAAGGGATTGGCTCCTCGCTCCGGCGGGTCGGGTCGACCGCCACGTTCCGGCAGCTCATCCGGCGTGTCAGTGGGGTGCCAGTGTAGGGGCGGGCACGGTCGGCCGGAACCGGGCCCGCGGCGCCCGGAGGAGGGAATGAGTCACTGTCCGGCAGTGCGCCGTCACAGATAGTCGTCGTCTCCCCGGTCGTACAGCTCGGGGTAGGCGGACTCGTCGTCCGTCCGGCGGCCGCTCTGCCGCTCGAGCCGGTGCTGGCGCTCCTGGCGTGCCTGTTCCTGGGCGCCGAGTGTTTCCTCTGTCATGTCCTTGAGGTGGCCGGCGTCGTCGGCGTACCGGCCATGATTCCGGTCGGTCATATCGGCTCACTCCTGTCATGTCGGTGATATCAGCTTATGTCTCTTCCTCCATGCGGATCGACTCCTTGAGCTGCTGCAGGGCGCGGCTGTCCCTGTCCTCGTTCATGTCCAGCAGCGCGCCGGCGATCGCGTCGAGCTTGCGCTGGATGGCGTGTTCCGCCCGCATCTCCGAGTTCTTGAGCAGGGCGAGGAGGAGAAGGGTGACCGCGGTCATCGACTCGCCGGCGAGCAGCAGCAGCTCCAGGGACAGGTGTGCGGCGTGCGCGGCGACGAAGAAGCCGACGAAGGCCAGGCAGATCAGGAAGAAGAGCGGAGAGCTCGTCAAGTTGGATGCTCTCTCCGCCAGTTCCTCGAACATGCCGCGCTGGGGGCCGCCGCGGTGGGCGGGACTCTTGAACGTCATGGGGAAGGCTTACCCTGCCGCTGTTTTCGAGGCGGTACACGTACCGCCGACGGGCGGTGGCGTCAGGGGGCATGCACCCGGGCGGCGGAACCGCATGCCACCGTGCGGCGGACCTCAGTGCGCGGGACGAGCGCCCGAGGGTTCCTTGAGCGCGGTGACCGCGGCCGCCAGCTCCTGACGCAGCGGGTCGGGCGGCGCGACGCCGTTGACGGCCGCCACCAGGTCCTCGGCGACGTTGTGCAGTCTCGAGTTGGTGCGCTGGGAGACGGTGACCAGGACGTCCCAGGCGTCCTGTGCGGTCAGCGCGAAGGACGCCATCAGCACCCCGCGGGCCAGGTCGATCACGGGCCGGGTCTGCATGGCCCGCCGCAACTGGACCAGCTCGATGTGCAGGTCCCGCTCGGTCGCCGGGTCCAGGTCCCGGTCGGCGGCCTGCTCCGGGGCCGTGTGCGGGTCGCGGTCGGTGTCCCCGGACCGCTCGTGAGGCGGTGGCGGGCCGTGCTGCCGCAACCCGCCGTCCCGGCCGTTCCCGGCGGCCGCGACGGGGGAGGTGTAGGTGTCGAACAGGGCTCGTGTGCCGGTCAGCGACAGCAGCCTGTCCACCGAGGGGCCGGTCGGGCCGAGCGCGAGCGTCTTGGCGTCCGCCAGGGCCTGGCGGCGGGCGTGCAGCAGTACGTTGAGGCCGGAGCAGTCGCAGAAGTCCACTCCGCCGAGATCGACGTCGACACCTCTCACCGAGCGCCGTACGGCCTCCCGCAGGGCGTCGTGCAGGGCCTGCTCGGTGTCGATGTCCAGCTCCCCGGACACGACCACGGCGATGCGGTCCCCGTCGGGGTGCGTCTCGACCCTCAGGCAGGGTGGCAGAAGGTGTTGCGGTGGGTGCGCCCAGGTCACCCGCACATCCCCGTTCGCGCTGTCGTGCTCGGGAAGTACGCGCTCGTCCATGGCAGCCTCCCGAGCTCGCCCGCACGCCGCCCCCCGACCTAGTCAGGCTCAGCCCGGCCGAGGTCATATGTCAAGGGATACACGAATTCGAATTCACCTTTTGGTATTCGTGAAACGCGGCGCCTACCCTCTATCCATGGGTGGAGTGCGTGAGCCGCATACAGGATGGACCTTCCTGACCAACCACGCACGCGTCCTGGCGACCATCGCCGACGACCAGAGCGTCCGCATCCGTGACATCGCGGCCCGCTGCCGGCTGACGGAACGCGCCGTCCAGAAGATCATCGCCGATCTGGAGCAGGACGGCTACCTCACGCACACCCGTGAGGGGCGCGGCAACACCTACCACATCCAGCCGGGCACACCCCTGCGGCACCCGGCGGAGGCCAGCCTGACCGTCGCCGAGCTGCTCGCCCTCCTCGTCCGGCAGGACGCCGAGCACAGCAGGCAGCGGCGGCAGCAGTAACGGCCCTCAACGGTGGGTACTCGCAGGTCCCGGTCACCGGTCACCGAGAGGAGCCCGAAGTGAGCACCGAACCTGGCAGGAAGATCGTCGTCACGGGTGCCACCGGCAATGTGGGCACCAGCCTTGTGCGCCTGCTCGCCGAGGACCCGGCCGTCGCGAGCGTACGGGGCCTGGCGCGGCGCATCCCCGACCTCGGCCCCGACCGTGTGGAGTGGTCGAAGGTCGACCTCGCGGCGAAGGACGTCGACCTCGTGCGGGAGTTCCGCGGGGCCGACGCGGTGGTGCACCTGGCGTGGGCGTTCCAGCCGACGCACGATCCGGTCGCGACATGGCGGACCAACGTGCTCGGCAGCATCCGCGTCTTCGAGGCCGTCGCCGCCACCGCCACGGTGCCCACACTGGTGCACGCCTCCTCCGTGGGGGCCTACTCCCCGGGGCCGAAGAACCGCGCCGTGGACGAGTCGTGGCCGACGCACGGCTGGCCCGACGCCGCCTACACCCGGGAGAAGGCCTATCTGGAGCGGTATCTCGACACCTTCGAGTTCCGGCACCCCGGGATCCGGGTCGTGCGGATGCGGCCCGCGTTCCTGTTCAAACGCGAATCGGCGAGCGAACAGCGGCGCATCTTCGGCGGAAAGTTCCTGCCCGGCCCGCTCGCCCGCCCGGAACTGCTGCCCTTCCTGCCCGACGTGCCGGGGCTGCGGGTGCAGGCCCTGCACACCGACGACGCGGCCCGCGCCTACCAGCTCGCCATCCACAGCGAGGCCCGGGGCGCCTTCAACCTGGCCGCCGATCCGCCCCTCGACGCGGAGATCCTGGGCGAACTGCTGGGGTCCCGCCCCGTACGGCTGCCGCGCACGGCCGCACGGTCGGCGATCGCCGCCGCCTGGGGGCTGCGACTGCTGCCCGCCTCACCCCACCTCTTCGACGCCGTCCTGAGGCTGCCGCTCATGGACTGCTCCCGGGCGCGCACCGTGCTCGGCTGGCAGCCGCGGCGGGCGGCCACCGAGGTGCTGGAGGAGTTCCTGCACGGTCTGCACGAGGGCGCCGGCGCCCCGACGGCACCGTTGCAGGGCCGCAGGGTCGGCTGACACACCCGGCTCGGCCGCCGACGGCCCGCAGGCGGCCCGAGTGGGCCCGTTTGAGCCGCACGGATCGCGAAACTCCCTTGCATAGTCCAACGGTGCAGGAAAGGCGGTCTCGATCCATGGCCCTGACATCCCGCAACGACACGTCCCCGGCTCTCGCCCGGGCGGGAGCCGCGCTCGATGTGACCGGGCTGGAGGCGGCGCTGCGCAGCGCCGTGGACGGCGAGATCCGGTTCGACGCGGGCAGCAGGGGCGCGTACTCGACGGACGGCTCCAACTACCGCCAGGTCCCCATCGGCGTCGTCGTCCCGCGCGGCGTGGAGGCGGGCGCCCGGGCGGTGGAGGTGTGCGCCGGGTTCGGCGCGCCCGTCCTGTCCCGGGGCGGCGGCACCAGCCTGGCCGGCCAGACGACCAACACGGCCGTCGTCATCGACTGGACCAAGTACTGCGACGCCCTGGTGTCGGTCGACCCCGACGCCCGCACCTGCATCGTGGAGCCCGGGCTGGTCCTGGACGAGCTCAACCGCAAGCTCGCCGACCACCGCCTGCAGTTCGGGCCCAAGCCGTCCACGCGCAGCCACTGCGCGCTCGGCGGCATGATCGGCAACAACTCGTGCGGGGCGTCGGCGCAGGCGTACGGCAAGACCGTGGACAACGTACGCCGCCTGGAAGTCCTCACCTACGACGGAACCCGGATGTGGGTGGGGCCGACCTCGAAGGCCGAGCGGGCGCAGATCGCCGCCGAGGGCGGACGCCGGGCCGAGATCTACGACGGCCTCGACCGCATCGCCACCGAGTACCTGGCGGACATCCGCCAGGGCTACCCCAAGATCCCGCGCCGCGTCTCCGGCTACAACCTGGACTCGCTGCTCCCGGAGAACGGCTTCGACGTCGCCAAGGCGCTGGTCGGCAGCGAGGGAACCCTGGTGACGGTGCTGCGCGCCGAACTCGACCTGGTTCCCGTGCCCGGCTACCAGTCGCTGCTCGTCCTCGGATACGAGGACATCTGCGCCGCCGCCGACGACGTCCCCCACCTCCTCGAGCACTGTTCACCCAGCCAGCTCGAGGCCCTGGACGGGCGGATGGCACAGCTCATGCGCGAGGAGCACGCTTACCTCGCGTCCCTCGACTCCCTCCCGGAGGGGGACAGTTGGCTGCTGCTGCAGTTCAGCGGTGACAGCCAGGAGGAGGTCGACGACAAGGCGCACGCGCTGCTGCGCGCGGTCGGCCGCAGCGAGAAGGAGTCCACCGTCGCGTTCTCCGACGACCCCGAGCGCGAGCAGCGGATGCTCAAGGCCCGTGAGGCCGGACTCGGGGTCACCGCGCGGCCCCCGGACGACCGGGAGACGTGGGAGGGCTGGGAGGACTCCGCCGTCCCGCCCGACCGCCTCGGCGACTACCTGCGCGACCTGAAGGGGCTGTTCGAGGAGTTCGACTACGACCATCCCTCGCTGTACGGGCACTTCGGGCAGGGGTGTGTGCACACCCGCATCCCGTTCGGGC
This sequence comes from Streptomyces sp. NPDC028331, assembly GCF_055565775.1. Lineage (NCBI taxonomy): Bacteria > Bacillati > Actinomycetota > Actinomycetes > Kitasatosporales > Streptomycetaceae > Streptomyces > Streptomyces sp. NPDC028331. Next base: position 147,013 of record NZ_JBVHTR010000007.1, read on the forward strand.
TGAAGACCGCCGAGGGCGTGGCCGACTTCCGCCGGTTCCTGGAGCGCGCCGCCGACCTCGTGGCCTCCTACGGCGGCTCCCTGTCGGGCGAGCACGGGGACGGGCAGTCCCGGGGAGAGCTGCTCACCCGCATGTTCGGCGAGCGGCTCGTGACCGCCTTCGGGGAACTGAAGGCGCTCTTCGACCCGGGCAACCGGATGAACCCCGGCAAGGTCGTCGACCCCAACCCCGTCGACGGCCAGCTTCGGCTCGGCTCCACCTGGCGGCCCGCCACCCCCCAGACGCACTTCGGCTACCCCGAGGACGAACACTCCTTCAGCCGGGCCGTGCTGCGCTGCGTCGGCATCGGCAACTGCCGCAGCCACCAGGGCGGGGTGATGTGCCCCTCCTACCGGGCCACGAAGGAGGAGGAGCACTCCACGCGGGGCCGGGCCCGGCTGCTGTTCGAGATGCTCCAGGGCCACGCCGACTCCGCCGTGACCGACGGCTGGCGCTCCACCGAGGTCCGGGACGCCCTGGATCTGTGCCTGGCCTGCAAGGGCTGCAAGTCGGACTGTCCCACCGGCGTCGACATGGCCACCTACAAGGCCGAGTTCCTAGCCCACCACTACGAGGGCCGCAGGCGCCCGGCCGCCCACTACTCCATGGGCTGGCTGCCGGTGTGGGCCCGGCTGTCCCGCCTCGCCCCGCCGGTCGTCAACAACCTCCTGCACGCGCCCGGTCTGGCCGCCGCCGGCAAACGCCTGGCCGGCGTCGACGGCGCGCGCCAGGCCCCCGTGTTCGCCGAGGAGTCCTTCCTCCAGTGGTGGAAGGCGCGCGGCAGCGAGGAACCGGACCCCGGCGACCCGCGGGCCGTGGTGCTGTGGCCCGACACCTTCAGCAGCTACTTCCACCCCGCGATCGCGCGGTCCGCCGTACGGGTCCTCGAGGACGCCGGCTTCCGGGTCGCCGTGCCCACCAAGCCCGTCTGCTGCGGGCTGACATGGATCTCCACCGGTCAGCTCACGACGGCCAAGAAGGTCCTGCGGCGCTCGCTCGACGTCCTGCGCCCGTGGATCGAGGCGGGCACCCCCGTCATCGGCCTCGAACCGTCCTGCACCGCCGTGTTCCGTGCCGACGCGCCGGAGCTGATGCCCGCCGACCAGGACGTGCAGCGCCTGGCCGGGCAGTTCCGCACCTTCGCCGAACACCTCGTCCACCACGCCCCCGACGACTGGCGGCCGCCCGCCCTGTCCCGGCAGGCGACCGTGCAGACCCACTGCCACCAGCACGCCGTCATGAAGTTCGACGCCGACCAGGAGCTGATGCGGCGTGCCCACGTCGACGCCGAGGTCCTCGACGAGGGCTGTTGCGGGCTCGCCGGCAACTTCGGGTTCGAACGCGGCCACCACGAGGTGTCCATGGCCGTCGCGGAACAGGGCGTCCTGCCCTCCGTGCGCGGGGCCGCCCCCTCCGGTCTGGTCCTCGCGGACGGCTTCAGCTGCCGCACCCAGATCGAGCAGGGTGGCACCGGCCGCCGCGCCCTGCACCTGGCCGAGGCGCTGGCCCTCGGCCTGGACGGGCCGCTGCCCGCGGAGCTGCCCGAGCGTGCGGCGCAGCGCCCCGAGTCGCCCTCACGGCTCGGCGCCTGGGCGACCACGGCCGTGGCCGCCGCGTTGACGGCGGCCCCCGCGGCAGTCCTCGCCCGCCGCCTGAGGCGGCGTACCTGACCGCCGGTCAGCGGCAGCGGCGGGAGGTGGGCCGGAATGGCGGTGCAGGTCGCGGTCTGCGGGCCCGCGCAGTGCGGGGAGAGTGAGCGGGCCCTCGCCCACGAGGTGGGCCGGCTGCTTGCGGAGCGCGGGGCCGTGGTGATCTGCGGCGGGCACGGCGGGGTGATGGCCGCGGTGGCGGCGGGTGCCCGGTCGCGTGACGGCTTGGTCGTCGGGGTGCTGCCCGGACCCGACCGGACCGGCGCCGGGCCGGATCTGAGCGTCGCGATCGCCACCGGTCTCGGGCAGGCACGCAACAGCGTCATCGTCCACAGCGGGGACGCCGTCATCGTGGTCGGCGGCTCCTGGGGCACGCTCTCGGAGCTGGCCCTGGCCATGCGCAGGGGCGGCGTGCCCGTGGTCCAGCTCGGCGACGGCTGGCGCCTCGTGGACGCCGAGGGGAGGGAGGTGCCCGGCGTGCGGTACGCGCGGACGCCGGCCGAGGCGCTGGACCTGACGGGACTGTGGCCCTGACCCGCACGGGTTTCGCCCCCGCCGCCCCTGCCCTTGCCGTCCCTGACGGCTGCGCCCCGGACCTTCGCTGCCGGCCTTACGGCCCCGTCCTCGAACGCCGGACGAGCTGGAAGACCAGCCCCTCCGGGGTTCGGGGAGCGGGGGCCCGGGGGCACAGCCCCCGGCGGGGTCGAAGGGCGGAGCCCCCGGGGACGGTCAGGGCGGGGGCGGCAGGGGCCGACTCACAGTCGGTGCGGCGCCGCGCTCAAGCGGTCAGCACCTTCTCCAGCGCCCCCAGCGCCGACCGCAGTTCCTCCTCCGTGATCGTCAGCGGCGGTGCCAGGCGGATCGTCGAGCCATGGGTGTCCTTGACCAGCACACCCTCCCGCATGAGGCGTTCGCTGATCTCGCGCCCCGTGCCGATCGCCGGGTCCACGTCGACACCCGCCCACAGCCCGCGCGAGCGGAAGCCCACGACGCCCTTGCCGATGAGCGACGTCAGCCCGTCCCGCAGTACCACACCCAGCTCGGCGGCGCGGAGCTGGAAGTCGCCCGTCTTCAGCAGGCCGACGACCGCCGAGCCGACCGCCGCGGCGAGCGGGTTGCCGCCGAACGTCGAACCGTGTTCGCCGGGCCGCAGCACCCCGAGCACGTCCCGGCGCGCCACCACCGCCGACACCGGCACGATCCCGCCGCCGAGCGCCTTGCCGAGCAGCAGCACGTCCGGCAGGACCCCCTCGTGCTCCACCGCCAGCGTGCGGCCCGTGCGCCCGAGGCCCGACTGGATCTCGTCCGCGATGAACAGGCATCCGGCACGGCGGGTGACGTCCCGGACCCCGGTGAGGTAGCCCTCGTCGGGGATGATCACGCCCGCCTCGCCCTGGATCGGCTCGATCAGCACGGCCGCCGTCGTCTCGTCGACCGCCGCCTCGAGCGCCGCCAGGTCGTTGTACGGGACGATCCGGAAACCGGGCGTGAAGGGGCCGAAGCCCGCCCGCGCCGTCTCGTCCGTGGAGAAGCTCACGATCGTCGTGGTCCGGCCGTGGAAGTTCCCGGCCGCCACCACGATCGTCGCCCGGTCGGCCGGCACGCCCTTGACCTCGTACGCCCACTTCCGGGCCACCTTCACGGCGCTCTCCACCGCCTCCGCGCCCGTGTTCATCGGCAGCACCATGTCCAGCCCCGTCAGCTCCGCCAGCGATGCCGCGAACTCGGCGAGCTGATCGTTGTGGAAGGCCCGGGAGGTCAGCGTCAGCCGGTCGAGCTGACGGCGCGCCGCCTCGATCAGCACCGGATGGCGGTGACCGAAGTTGAGCGCCGAGTACCCGGCGAGCATGTCGAGGTAGCGGCGGCCTTCCACGTCCTCCACCCAGGTGCCCTCGGCGCGGGCGACGACCACGGGCAGCGGGTGGTAGTTGTGCGCGAGGACGGGCTTCTCGGCGTCGATCAGCTCGGCGGACGAACGCGTACGGACGGGTGCGGTCATGAACGGGTCTCCCGGATCTCCTGGGTGCAGCACTTGATGCCGCCGCCGGCCTTGTGGAACTCGGACAGGTCGACGGGGACGGGGTCGTACCCCTGGTCGGCGAGGCGCGAGGCGAGCGCCTCGGCCTTCGGCGCGATGAAGACGTGGCGTCCGTCGGAGACGGAGTTCAGGCCGAACGCCATCGCGTCCTCCCGGGTGGCGAGCACCGCGTCCGGGAACAGCCGCGCCAGCACTTCCCGGCTGCCGGGCGAGAAGGCCTCCGGGTAGTACACGATGTTGTCGTCGTCGAGGACGAACAGCGCCGTGTCCAGGTGGTAGAAGTACGGGTTCACCAACTGCAGGCTGATCACCGGGTGGCCGAAGAACTCCTGCGCCTCGCGGTGCGCCTCCCGGGTCGTACGGAACCCGGTGCCGGCCAGCAGATACCGGCCCGTCCACACCAGGTCGCCCTCGCCCTCGCAGACGGACTCGGGCCGGTGGACGTCGTAACCGGCCGCCTTGAACCACGTCTCGTAGTGGAGGGACTCGGGGCGCCGCTCGGGTGCGTGGAAGAGGGAGCCGAAGACCCGGCCGTCGACGACGACCGCCGAGTTCGCGGCGAACACCATGTCGGGCAGGCCGGGGACCGGGTCCACGGCGTCGACGGCGTGGCCGTGGGCGCGGTAGGCGCGGATCAGCCCCTGCCACTGCTCATGGGCCAGATCCACGTCGACCGTGGTGTCGGGATGCATCCAGGGGTTGATCGCGTACTGCACGGCGAAGTGTCTGGGTTCGCAGACGAGGAAGCGCCGCCGGCGCGGCACACGGGTGTCGGGCACAGAGGGGTTCCTCCGTTTCCGGGAGTGTCGACTGAGGGTTGACACCAAGGTAGGAAGCGGCGGATACGGACGACAAGGAAGGAGAGCTGCGTGTTCGCGCACGAATGCTGCGTCTTGCGGCCCATCAACGCACGTCCGCTGCGCCGTCCGGTGCGCCGCTCGGCGCGGCCTGGGTGGCGCCCGCCTCCGGGCTTTCCGGGAGGAGGTGGGACAGCACCATCACGCTGATCGTCTTCCGGATGAACGGCTCCGTGCGGATGCGCTCCAGCACCTCCTCGAAGTGCTCCACGTCCCTCGCCCGCACGTGCAGCAGCGCGTCCGCGCCGCCGGTCACCGTCATCGCCGCCGTGATCTCCGGATGGTTGCGCACCACGTCCGCAAGGCGCCGGGGCGGCGCCGCGCCCTCGCAGTACACCTCGACGTACGCCTCCGTGCGCCAGCCCAGCGCCGACGGCTTCACCGTGGCCGTGAACCCGGTGATCACACCCGTCTCGCGCAGCCGGTCCACCCGGCGCTTGACCGCCGTGGGCGACAGGCCGACGTCCGCGCCGATCTCGGCGAAACTCGTCCTGGCGTTCGCCATCAGAGCGGTGATGATCTTCCGGTCGAGCTCGTCGAACGGTGCCGGCCTGCTGTTCATGCGGGCACTGTAGCCAGACCCGCGTCGGCACCGCGTCCCGCGCCGCGCCGCCATCGTATCCAGCGAGAACGTCCATGCCCCGCCCATGCCCACGGGCACCGATTGCTCCTACACTCCACGTTCATGCTGCGCGCCCTCGCCGTCGACGACGAACGCCCCTCGCTCGAGGAACTGCTCTACCTGCTCCGCGCGGACCCCAGGATCGGCAGCGTGGAGGGCGCGGGCGACGCCACCGGGGCACTGCGCCGCATCAACCGGGCCCTGGAGTCCGGGCCCGACGGCCCCGACGCGATCGACGTCGTCTTCCTCGACATCCACATGCCCGGCCTCGACGGTCTGGAGATGGCCCGGCTGCTCACCGGGTTCGCGAAGCCCCCGCTCGTCGTGTTCGTGACCGCCCACGAAGGCTTCGCCGTTCAGGCGTTCGACCTCAAGGCCGTCGACTACGTCCTCAAGCCCGTACGCCGCGAGCGGCTCGCGGAGGCGGTGCGCCGCGCCGACCGGCTAAGGGAGACCGCGCCGCTGATCCCGGTGCACGAGCCGGACCCCGACCACGTTCTGGTGGAACTCGGCGGGGTCACCCGGTTCGTGCCCGTGGACGACATCACCCACGTCGAGGCGCACGGCGACTACGCCCGCCTCCACACCCCCCGGGGCAGCCATCTCGTGCGGATCCCGCTGTCCACCCTGGAGGAGCGGTGGCGCTCACGCGGCTTCGTCCGCATCCACCGCCGCCACCTCGTCGCCCTGCGGCACATCGACGAACTCCGCCTGGACGCCGGCACGGTGAGTGTTCTCGTCGGCTCCGTGGAACTCCAGGTCAGCCGCCGGCACGCCCGCGAACTGCGGGAGATGCTGACACGCCGGACCGCGGGCTAGGGGGACGGCGTGCCGCAGGACCCCACGGAACGCCGCGTCGTCGTCACCGGCCCGCCCCGGCGCGGTCGCCGCGGCACCCCGGGCCACTACCGCCCGCGCATCGAAATCGACGAACAGACCACCCTCGGCCACACCTACGTCCGTTCACTGATGCGCAGCCAGCTCCGCGCCGGCCTCGCCGTGTTCACCGTGCTGGTGCTCCTGATCGGGCCCCTTCCCCTGGTCTTCGCCGCCACCCGCGCCGGCGGCCTGGAGTGGGCGGTGCTCGGGTTCGGCCTCTATCCGCCGCTGGTGCTGCTCGCCCGCTGGTACGTACGCCGCGCCGAACGCAACGAGAAGGACTTCGTCCGGCTCGTCGGGGACCGCTGAGGGCGGGCCGGTGAATCGGAACTACGCCGTCCCCGCGGTCGCCCTCGTCGTCCTCGCGACCGTGCTCGTCGGCGCCTTCGGGCTCCGCGTCTCCCGTACCACCTCCGACTTCTACGTCGCCTCCCGCACCGTCGGCCCCCGCCTGAACGCGGCCGCGATCAGCGGCGAGTACCTGTCCGCCGCCTCCTTCCTCGGCATCGCGGGACTCGTCCTGGTCCAGGGCCCGGACATGCTCTGGTACCCGGTGGGCTACACCGCCGGCTACCTGGTCCTGCTGCTGTTCGTCGCCGCGCCGCTGCGCCGCTCCGGGGCCTACACCCTGCCCGACTTCGCCGAGGCCCGGCTCGCCTCCCAGCCGGTGCGGCGGCTCGCCGGGGCGTTCGTGGTCGGCGTCGGCTGGCTCTACCTGCTGCCCCAGCTCCAGGGCGCCGGGCTCACCCTGGCCGTGCTGACCGGGGCTCCCCAGCAGCTCGGCGGCGTCATCGTCGCCGTCGTGGTGGTGGCGACCGTCGCCGCGGGCGGCATGCGCAGCATCACCTTCGTGCAGGCGTTCCAGTACTGGCTGAAACTCACCGCCCTCCTCGTCCCCGCCCTGTTCCTGGTGCTCGCCTGGCAGGGCGACGGCGCGCCCCGCGCGGCGTTCGCCGAACCGGCGACCTTCCGCGACCACCGCGTCGTACGGGTCGCCGACACCCTCGACCTGACCCTGTCCCGCCCGCTCGCCGTCACCGCCACGGGCACCGTCGACGGCCGGAGGTACGAGGGGCAGCGGGCGGACCTCGCCGCCGGCACCCACCGCATCGAGCGCGGCACCCGGCTGACCTTCACCCGCGGCGACCCCGTCCCCGTCGCCGACCGCGGCAGCAACGGCGCCATGTCGGCCTCGCTCGCCTCCGGCCGCGCGGAACGCCCGCTGTACGCCACGTACGGGCTGATCCTCGCCACCTTCCTCGGCACCATGGGCCTGCCCCATGTCGTCGTCCGCTTCTACACCAGCCCGCACGGGGTGGCCGCCCGCCGCACCACCGTCGCCGTACTCGCCCTGATCGGCGCGTTCTACCTCCTGCCGCCCGTCTACGGCGCCCTGGGCCGGCTCTACGCCCCCGAACTCGCCCTCACCGGGGACGCGGACGCCGCGGTCCTCCTGCTGCCCGACCGGATGATCGGCGGACTCGGCGGGGACCTGCTGGGCGCACTGGTCGCGGGCGGCGCCTTCGCCGCGTTCCTGTCCACCGCCTCCGGGCTGACCATGGCGGTGGCCGGAGTCCTGGCGCAGGACGTGCTGCCGACGCGCGGCGTGCGGCACTTCCGGCTGGGCACGCTGCTGGCGATGGCCGTGCCGCTGGCGGCGAGCGTGCTGGTGGGCGGGCTCCCGGTCGCGGACGCGGTGGGCCTCGCCTTCGCCGTGTCGGCGTCGTCGTTCTGCCCGCTGCTCGTGCTCGGCATCTGGTGGCGCCGGCTCACCCCGCCGGGCGCGGCGGCCGGGATGCTGGCCGGTGGCGGCTCGGCCTTCCTGGCGGTGGCGGTGACCATGGCGGGCTGTCCCGGCACCGGCACCCTGCACGCCCTGCTCGCCTGGCCCGCGCTCTGGTCGGTGCCCCTCGGATTCCTCACCATGATCCTGGTGTCCCTGGCCACACCGGGACGGGTGCCCGCCCGGACCGCGGCGATCCTGGCCCGCTTCCACCTGCCCGAGGAACTGCACGCCGAGGTGACGGTGTGAGCGGCTTCCTCGCCGGCCTGTGCGTGGCCGTCCTGCCCCTGCTGGCCGCCGGGTTCTGGCTCGGCCGGCGCACCGCCCGCCCGGAGCGCCTCGGCGGGCTCGGCACCCCCGTCGAGCACGCCACCTTCCAGACCCTGCACACCGCCTCCCTGGCCGCACCCCCGCTGCGCGCCGGGCTCACCGAGGAGACCGCCCGCAAGTCCGCGCGACGGCTGCGATCCCTGCTCGGCACCGACGCCCTCTGCCTCACCGACCGGGAGACCGTGCTGGCCTGGGACGGCGCGGGGGACCACCACCGGGACGAGGTGCTCCAGCGGCTCGCGGGCCCCCTGGAGTCCGGCCGCGGCGAGGCGTTCCGGCTGATCTGCGACGTGCCCGACTGCCCGCTGCGCTGGGCCGTGGTGGCACCGCTCACCGTCGACGACCGCGTCCACGGCGCGCTGGTCGCCTGCGCGCCCCGGGAGTCCGCGGTCCTCGTCCGCGCGGCCGGGGAGGTCGCCCGCTGGGTTTCCGTGCAACTGGAGCTGACGGACCTCGACCGGTCCCGTACGCGGCTCATCGAGGCCGAGATCAAGGCACTGCGCGCCCAGATCTCCCCGCACTTCATCTTCAACTCGCTCGCCGTCATCGCCTCGTTCGTGCGCACCGACCCCGAGCGTGCCCGGGAGCTCCTGCTGGAGTTCGCCGACTTCACCCGCTACTCGTTCCGCCGGCACGGCGACTTCACCACGCTCGCCGACGAACTCCACGCCATCGACCACTACCTGGCGCTCGTGCGGGCCCGCTTCGGCGACCGGCTCACCGTCACCCTGCAGATAGCGCCGGAGGTACTGCCGGTCGCCCTGCCCTTCCTCTGCCTCCAGCCGCTCGTGGAGAACGCCGTCAAGCACGGCCTGGAGGGCACCACCGACCGGCGGCACATCGGCATCATGGCGCGGGACGCGGGCGCCGAGGCCCTGGTCGTCATCGAGGACGACGGCGCGGGAATGGACCCCGGGCTGCTGCGCCGCATCCTCGCGGGGGAGGTCAGCCCGTCCGGCGGCATCGGGCTGTCCAACGTCGACGACCGGCTGCGCCAGGTCTACGGCGACGAGCACGGACTCGTCATCGAGACCGCACCGGGGGCGGGCATGAAGGTCACGATCCGGTTGCCCAAGTACCAGCCGGGGGTGCACTCGGCCGGTCGGCTGCCGGGGCCGTGAGAGCCCGAGTCCGGACTCCGGGAGCCCGGACACAGTGCTCAGGAGTCCCTGTGGTCCTCCCGTCATCGGTCCACGGGGGAGACCGCCCTCGGGTGACGGACGTCGGGGCAAGGCCCCACGGTTCGTGCCCTCCTCTCGGTGGGCTGAGCTGCTACGCCCCGGCCAGCGCGTCGACGAGCGCCAGGGCGTCGTCGACGGAACCCGCCGGGTCGTCGAGCGGGTAGAGCACGCCGCGCACCGTGCGGGAGGAGTCGAGGACGAGGGTGAGCCGCTTGAGCCGGTCCACACCCGCTGCGCGGAAGGTGGGCAGCCGCAGCGCCGCGGCCAGCTGCAGGTCGGCATCGGACAGGAGCGGGAACGCGATCCGCTCGTGCTCCGCGAAGGCGGCGAGCTGGTCGGGGCGCTGCGTGCTGACTCCGTGCACCGTCGCATCGCGCTCCGCGAAGGCCGCCATCCGGTCGCGGTAGGTGCACGACTCCAGCGTGCAGCCGCGGGCGCCCGGGATCCGGCCCCAGCCCGGCGGGTAGTCGTTCCCACCGGGTGCGTAGGCCCCGGGGAAGCAGTACAGGACCGTCCAGGTCCGGTTGGAGACCGGGTCGACCGGCACGCCCTCCGGGCCGGCGAGTTCGAGCCGGGGGAGCCGACGCCCCACCAGGGCGTGCACGCGTCGGGTCTCCGCGGAGTCGGTCTCGCTGGTCGCCGAGAGCACGCCGTCGCCCATGACATGGCGGGCGCCCCAGTCCTGGAGGGCGACGAGGACCGGTAGCAGCCCGCGTCCGGCCGGCGTCAGGTGGTACTCGTAGCGGGGAGGATGCGGGCTGTAGAGACGCTTCTCCAGCACCCCGTCCGCGACCAGGGATTTCAGACGGTCCGTCAGTACCTTGCGGCTGATGCCGAGCCCGTCCCGGAGCGCGTCGAACTGATGCGTCCCGCCCGCGACGTCGCGGATGAGCAGCAGGGTCCACGGGTCACCGACCACCGTCAGCGCCTGCGCGATCGCGCAGTCCGGGTCGCCGAGCTCTGTGTACCGCATGATTCATGAGTATAGTCAGTTCCCTAAAGAGACTCACTCGCAGGGGGGCAGGCATGGCGACGGCGGTGCAGGGTCGGGGAGAGAAGGAGAAGCAGCCGGACGGCGCTTCGAGCGTGGCGGCGTTCTGGCGTTACTGGGGCGCCTCCACGGTGAGCGGGATCGGGGATGCCGTGACAGCGGTGGCCCTCCCGTTGCTCGCCGTACTCGTGCTGCACGCCTCGGCGCTCGAGGTCAGCCTGATCACGGCCGCCTCCTTCGCTTCATGGCTCCTGATCGGCCTTCCGGCCGGAGTCCTCGTACACCGTCTGCCGTTGCGCGGGACGCAGGTGGCCATGGATGTGGTCCGGGCCGCCGCGGTGGCCTCGGTGCCGGTGGCTGCCACGCTCGGCGTTCTGACCCTGCCGCAGCTCATCGTCGTGGCCTTGGTGGTCGGGTTGGCGTCCGTGGTCTTCGACGTCGGCAACTCGACCTTCCTGCCCTCCATCGTCAGCAAGGAGGAGCTCACCGCCCGCAACAGCCTCACCTCGGGGACCAGGGCGGCGACCCAACTCGGTGGCCCGTCCCTCGGCGGCGTGCTGGTCCAACTGCTCGGCGCGGCGACGTCGATCACGGTCGACGCGGTGAGCTACCTGGTCTCAGCCGCGCTCATGGGCAGCCTGCCGCAGGTGGCGCACCCCGCCCAGGAGGGACCGCGCCGCGGCATGGGCGAGATGATCCGCGAAGGCTGGCGGTACGTCACCCGCCACCCCGTCATCGGTCCCTGCGCGGCGGACGCGACCGCCGTCAACTTCGTCTGCGGCGGCCTGATGGCGCTCACCCCGGTCTTCCTGGTCCGCACCCTCGACGCGCCGCCCGCCCTGGTCGGGCTGCTCATCGCGACCGACGGCCTCGGCACCCTGGTGGGTGCGGCGCTGACGCCCCGGATCGTCGCACGCCTGGGCAGCGGCCGGGCGATGCGCTGGGCCGCAGTGGTCTCCCCGTGCTTCGCGGCGCTGATGCCCCTTGCCGACCACTCCATGGCCCTCGGCCTGTTCGCCCTGGGGAACGGCGGTTTCGCCGGGGCCGTGGTGGTGACGAGCATCGTGACCCGCACCTACCGGCAGACCGCCACGCCCCCGGAACTCCTGCCGCGCGTGATGGCGACGGTCCGCTTCATCTCCTGGGGCGCGATCCCCTTCGGTGCGCTGGCCGCCGGAGGTGCCGCCGCCCTGTGGGGGACCCGCGCCTCCCTCGCGATCATGGCCGTGCTCTCCACCGTCAGCCCGGCGATCCTCCTCGCGAGCCCGGTCCGCCGAATGCGCGAGCTCGAGTGAACGTGGTTCCGCGGGGACCTCATCAAGGGCTGCGGGTGGTGACCACCATGCCGAGCGTGATCAGGTCGAGGACGACCCAGCCGAACCAGAGCCAGCCGCTGCTGCCCAACGCCACCGTGTAGGCCGTCACCACGACGAGCGCACCGACGGTGAGCACCCCCATCGCCTTCGTGGAACCGGGCATCGCAACACCCTCCTCATGGTTCGTCCTTACCCATGGTGCCCCCGTTCTGCCTGCGCACGGTGCAGACGACCAGATGGGTTCCGGACAACCAGGCGCTCTGGCCCGTCCAGGAGGCGGCTTCGTAGCGGGACGGGTCGAAGCCGTAGTCCTTCGGCGGCACGTCCCGCGCGCACGCCGCGTCCGACAGGCTCTTGGCCTCGCTCAGGGTGGTGTCGGGGCCGAGCCGGGTGAAGCCGAGCACCTGCTGGTCGTGCGTCCCCGCACACGACACCAGGCGGGCGACCCGCAGGGATGGGGCGTCCAGGCAGTCCCGCTTCTGCATGTCGGCCGTGTCCACGAACGCCATGCCCGGCTTGCGACGCTCCCCGAGGGGCCCGTACACCGGCCCGTGCGCGCCGAGCACCAGACAGGCGGTGCGCCGCCCGGCCGCCTCGAACCCGGCCCGGGACGGGACGACGGCGTAACCGCGCACGTCGGCCAGTTTCGCGCGGATCTCCTGCGTGCGCTGCTCGCACTCACCGGGCCCGCGCCGACGGGCCTCGTCCGCGGACGGACTGGTGACGAGCGCCATGACCTGCCCGTCCGGGGTCCGCTGCGAGCAGGTGGGGTCCACGGTCAGCCGCGGCGGACCGCCCTGGAAGGGGCTCCCGGCCCAGTCGGCGACGACGCAGTCACCGTCCTGCAGGGGCCGTGCGAGCCCGACGGCGTCCCCGTAGGGCCTGACCGCCCCGCCGCCCGAGGGATGCACCACGGCGTACCAGACCCCGGCCAGGGCCAGCACCAGACCCACGGTGCCGGCGAGGAGGGCGCGCAGGAGGTGCGCGCGGAGCGGGTGGTGTTCCGGCCGGTACGGCGGTGCGGCGCGGGATGCCGGCAGGGCACCCGGGGCCGGGCCGTGCGAGCTCTCGGCCGGTGCGTGGGGACGCGCCCGCCGGGTTCGCGAGCCGGGGACCGGGCGGCTCGGAGTCGCGATAGCCGTCAGTGCGGCCGCCGTGTCCGCCGCCGTGATCCGCAGGGCCGGGTCCTTGACCAGGACGGCGGACAGCAGCGGCCCCAGGGCCCCGGCCCGCAGCGGGGAGCGGGGCTCTTCCAGGACCACCGCGGTGATCTCGGCGAGCTGGGTGTCCCGTTCGAAGGGCCCGCGCCCCTCGACCGCGAAGTACAGGGTGCAGCCGAGCGAGAACAGGTCGGCCGCCGCGGTGGGCGGCCCGCCGGTCGCACGCTCGGGCGCCAGATAACCGGACGTGCCGACGAGAGCGGACGTCAGCGTGTACCGGGGCTCGCCCGCGTCCGGCTGCACCGAGATGCCGTAGTCGGTGAGCAGGACCCGGGCGTGCGGCGCCCCGCCGCGGTCGGGCGCCAGCAGGATGTTCGCCGGCTTCACATCCCGGTGCATGACGCCCCGCTCGTGCCCGGCGGTCAGGGCGTCGAGCACGGCGAGTCCGACGCGGGCGCACTCGGCGGGGGCCAGCGGGCCGCGCCGGTGGACCAGCTCGCGCAGGTCGAGCGCGCCCGCGACGTATTCCATGACGATCCACGGCAGGCCCTCGTGCTCCAGCACGTCGTGCACGGTCACCACGTGCGGGTGCCCGCGCAGCCCGGCCGCGTGCCGGGCCTCCGCCCGGGCGCGGGCGACCCGGGCGGCCCGCTCCTCGGTCGCCTCCACCGGGTCGCGGAACACGATCTCCTTGAGGGCGACCTCGCAGTCGAGGCGCTGGTCGTGGGCGCGCCAGACATGGCCCATGGCGCCGCTGCCGAGCCGGTTCAGCAGGAGGTAGCGGCCGCCGATGACCCGGCCCACTCCCGACTGCGGTGATCCTGATGGCATCGCGTCGCTCCCCGGTCTAGTGCGGGACGTCCGTGGGCGAGCCGGTCGCGGGGCTGTGGGTGACCGGCGGTGCGCTGGTGGCCGGCTTGCCGGTGGCCGGTCTCCCGGTCGTCGGCGCGCCGGTCGAGGGCCTGCCGGTCACGGGCGCGGACGTGACGGGTTTGGACGACTTGGCCGGGGCGGGTGTCGTGGGCGTGGCGGTCGGCTTCGAGGAGCCGGGCGACTTCGAGGAGCCGGTCGGCTTGGGCGAGCCGGTCGGCTTGGACGGGCCGGTCGGCTTGGACGGGCCGGACGCCGATGCCGGGGGCGTGCCGCTGCCCGAGCCCGGTGCGCCGGTGGTCGGGGAACCGGTCACCCCGGGCGCCGTACCGGATGCGGGCGGGCTGTTCGACGCGGGCGGGCGGGTGGTCCTGGACGGGGAGGAGCCGGCCGAGGCGCCCGCACCGCTCGCCGGCGAGGCGGAGGACCCGCCCGACGCCGGCGGGGCGGAGGACCCGCCCGACGCCGGCGGGGCGGAGGACCCGCCCGACGCCGGCGGGGAGGAGGCCTTCCCGCCGCCGGCCGGTGCGGAGCCAGAGGCGCTGCCGCCGTGCCCCGGTGCCGTCGTCCCGCCCGGCGACGGGTTGGTGGACGTTCCCCTCGTGCCGCCGCCCGTTCCGTCCCCCGTACCCGTGTCCACCGACAGCGTCACGTACTGCCCGAACGCCAGCTCGGTGCCGGGCGCCGGATCCGAGCCCGTGACCACGGCCTCGTCGGGCGGCACCCCCTTCCCGGCGTAGGCGACCGCGAGCCCCAGCTCCGTCAGCCGCCGACCGGCCTCGGCGAACGGCACCCCCGTCACCCGGGGCACCCGGTGCCGGGCCCGGGCGTCGAAGGGGGAGTCGTGTCCACCGGCCGTGCCGACGGGGCGGCTGATCCCGCGGCCGGGGTCGTCGACGTCGACGAGCGCGAGCCGGGTCAGCGGCTGCGGCGCGGGCCTGACCGCCACCACCGAGGAACGGTCGTACCCGGTCCATTTCCTGTTGCCGTCCTCGAACGTGACCGAAATCCGTGTGGTGTCGCCCTGGAAGGGGCGCAGCGGATTTCCGCACGAGCATTTCACCGTGGGCTGCCCCTGGTCGTCCACCAGTACGGCGATTCCGGCTTGGAGCAGCGAGTTGAAAGGGGTGGCGCTGCCGTTTTTGTAGTCGTGGTTCTGGACGAGAGTGTCGTGACGGAGCAGGACCGGTGTGAGCCGGTCGAGATAGTCGGGGATCCGGTCCCGGGTAATTCCGAGGACCTGCGCCCAGACCTTCGCCTTGCGGTCGTTTCCGGGATCGGTGAGGAATTCCTTGAGCCGCTCCACGTCACAGACGGTGGGCTGCCGGGAGCCGCCGTAGAGGCCGGGTGTGTTTCCGGCCTGCAGCCCTCCGGGCACCTCACGGATCCGGACCGTGGTGTCATGCCCGAGACCGCTGTGCTCGTCGAAGAAGGGATTCAGCGAAGGAACCCCGACGGAAATGGCCTTCACTGCGAACGTCTGTGCGCTTTTTCCGCATCCGCCGACGACCAGTACCGCGACCAGCACCACGCCGATCCTGCGGGCCAGGGAATTCCTGGCCCTGTGCAGAGACGTGCGCATTGTCATCACCGCTCCCCCCTGCGGTCCCCCCGCGCCCTGCAGAGCGGCGGCAGGGCGTCACCGCACCAGGCTACCGAATGGAGCGGTGCTTCAAACAGCCTGAAAAGAAAGGGAATTCAGCGGTGTGACGGAACTCAGCGGCCGCGTGCGTTGAGTGAGGCGAGATAGGCGTTGTACGCCTCGAGTTCCTTGTCGCCGTCGCGGTCCGCGGCCCGGTCCTTCCGCTTGGCCTGCCGCTGCTCGGACTTGTACCACTGGTACAGCAGTGCGAGCAGCACCAGTACGGACGGGACCTCGCTGAAGGCCCAGGCGATGCCGCCCGCCGACGTCTGGTCCGCCAGGGCGTCGATGCCGAGCGAGGCGGGCGGGTGCCGGTAGGCGTCGACCATCGGGGTGGACGCCATCATCAGCGCGATGCCGAAGAACGCGTGGAACGGCATGCCCGCGAACAGCTCCAGCATCCGCATCAGGTACCCGGGGCGGTGCGGGCCCGGGTCGACGCCCATGATGGGCCAGAAGAACACCAGGCCGACGGCGAGGAAGTGCACCATCATCGCGATATGCCCGGCCTTGGACGCCATCAGGAAGTCGAAGACCGGTGTGAAGTACAGCCCGTACAGGCTTGCGATGAACAGCGGGATCGTGAACGCGGGGTGCGTGATGACCCGCAGATAGCGGCTGTGCAGCAGCATCAGCAGCAGCTCGCGCGGCCCCTTGCGGCCCCGTCCGGCGGTCGGCAGGGCGCGCAGTGCCAGGGTGATCGGCGCACCGAGCAGGATCAGGATCGGCGCGAGCATGCTGATCAGCATGTGCTGGACCATGTGCACGCTGAACATGACCATGCCGTAGTCGTTCAGTCCGGTGCACATGGTGAGCAGCACGATCAGTACACCGGCGAGGTACGCGACGGTGCGGCCCGCCGGCCACTTGTCCCCGCGCCGTACGAGCCGGACGACGCCCCATCCGTACAGCCCCAGTGCGATCAGGCAGGCGACGAGGAAGAACGGGTCCGTCGACCAGGCGAGCCCCCGTCCCAGCGTGAACGGCGGCAGATCCATGGTCATGCCGTGCCCGCTGTGATCCATCCGCCGGCTCCTGTTTCGTGGGGGTTGTGCGCTGTCTGTCCACAGCTGTCTGTCCGCACCCAGAGTAGAACCGCCCCCGGCCGCGGCTGCGACCGGGGGCGGTTCAGGTCCGCGGATGCGTCACAGAACACACTCCGCCTCGGCATACCGTTCCATCGGCACGGTCTTGAGCGTCTCCACCGCCTCCGCCAGCGGCACCATCACGATCTTCGTGCCGTGCAGCGCGGTCATCATGCCGAACTCGCCCCGGTGCACGGCCTCCACGGCGTGCCAGCCGAACCGGGTGGCGAGCACCCGGTCGTACGCCGTCGGGGTGCCGCCGCGCTGGACGTGTCCGAGGATCACCGGACGGGCCTCCTTGCCGAGCCGCTGTTCCAGCTCCAGCGAGAGCTGCCGGGCGATTCCGGCGAACCGCTCGTGCCCGTAGACGTCCTTGCCGCCCTCGTCGAACTCCATGGTGCCGGGCTTCGGCTTGGCGCCCTCCGCGGCGACGACGATCGCGAACCGCTTGCCGGCGGCGAACCGCTCGCCGACCCGTGCGGCCAACTCCTCGATGTCGAAAGGCCGTTCCGGCACGACGATCGCGTGGGCACCGGCCGCCATGCCGGAGTGCAGCGCGATCCAGCCGGTGTGGCGGCCCATGACCTCCACGATCAGCACCCGCTGGTGCGACTCGGCGGTGGTCTTCAGCCGGTCCAGCGCCTCGGTGGCCACGCCCACGGCCGTGTCGAAACCGAAGGTGACGTCCGTGACGGCGATGTCGTTGTCGATGGTCTTGGGCACGCCGACGATCGGCAGACCGTTGTCGGACAGCAGCCGGGCCGCCTTGAGCGTGCCCTCACCGCCGATCGGGATGATCGCGTCGAGACCCAGCTCCTCGACATGGCCCCTGGCCCGCTCCACACCGTCCCGAAGGTGCTCGGGACGGACCCGGGAGGAGCCGAGGATGGTACCGCCGCGGGCCAGGATGCCGCTGACCGCGTCCAGGTCGAGCTTGAGGTAGTCGCACTCCAGGAGACCCTTCCAGCCGTCCCGGAAGCCGATGACCTCGTCGCCGTGGTCGGCGACGGCGCGGTGCACGACGGACCGGATGACGGCGTTCAGACCGGGGCAGTCACCACCGGACGTGAGGACACCAATGCGCATAGCCCGAACAACCTTCTCCACGTGGGCACGGGACCGGACCACGCTGTCCGGCTCGATCCCCGCCACCCTACCGGCGACAGGGGGCCCGGCCGCACCGTGCGTCCGCCTGCTGGACGCGCCCGCTCAGCTGTGCGGACGGACGGTCAGACGGGCTGGTTACCAAGGGTTGGACGGCGGGTGTACGGGCCGCCGGACGGCCCCGCGGAACCGTTTCGTGCCGGGCTGTCGCACGGCTGTGTCCGGGCAGGCCGCCGCGGCGGCACCCCTGCGCGGCGGAACCCCTGCGGGGCCGTGCCTACGCAGGCTGCTCCGCGGCCGCGATGCGCTCGTTGCGCAGCGCCTCGTACCAGCGGTCGTCGACCGGCGGGAGTGCGTTGACGTCCAGCGCCAGCTTCAGCAGCAGGTCCGCGATCTGCGGGTTGCGCGCGAGCACGGGACCGTGCATGTATGTGCCGAAGACCGTGTCGTTGTACGCGCCCTCCGTGCCGTCGCCCGTGCCGTTGCCCTTGCCGAGCTTCACCTGTGCGAACGGGCGGGCCGTCGGGCCGAGGTGGGTGACGCCCTGGTGGTTCTCGAAGCCGGTCAGCGGGGGCAGCCCGAGGCGCGGGTCGATGTCCGCGAGGACGTCGCCGACGCACCGCTCGCCCTCGCCGCGGGTCGAGACCACGTCGAGCAGGCCGAGGCCCGGCTCGCGCTGCCCGAGGTCGTTGATGAACTCGTGGCCGAGGATCTGGTAGCCGGCGCAGACCGAGAAGACGATCGCGCCGTTCTCCACGGCCCGGTACAGGTGGCCGTCGCGGCGCAGCCGCTCGGCCGCGAGCCGCTGCGGCCGGTCCTCGCCGCCGCCGATCAGGTAGATGTCGCCGGACGTGGGGATCGGCTGGTCGCTGCGCACGTCGAGGCGGGCCACGTCGAGGCCGCGCTGCCGGGCCCGGCGCTCCACGACGAGCGCGTTGCCCTGGTCGCCGTAGGTGCTCAGCAGGTCCGGGTAGATCCACACCAGACGCAGCTGGTTGTCACTCATCGATGCTCGTCCTTCGTGATCAGTTGCCGACGCGGCGGCGCAGGTCCTGGAACGCGGTGTAGTTGGCGATGACCTCGATCCGGCCCGGCGGCGCGAGCTGGACGGCCTGGTCGAGGTTCTCGCAGACCTGGAAGGACTGGTTCGCGACCTCCAGGCGCACGGCGAGGTCCAGTTTGCGGTCGCCGATGACGAAGATCGGGTGGCCGGTCAGCCGCGTGTAGTCGACGTCCCACAGCCAGGAGGTGTCGGTGCCGTCGGCCGAGCGCGCGTTCACGGAGAGGATCACCGGCGTCGGCGGCGGGTCGATCAGCGAGAACGTCTCCAGCCAGCCGGCCGGGTTCTTCGCCAGCAGCAGCCGCAGGTCACGGCCCTCGAACTGGACGACGTCGTAGCGCCCGGCCACCGCCTGGACCTGGTACATGCGCTCCAGGGCGACCTGCGGGGGCACCCCGAACACGGCGGCGACGGCGGCCGAGGTGGCGGCGTTCGCCTTGTTGGCGCGACCCGGTAGCTGGAGGTGGATCGGCCAGGCGGAGCCGTGCGGGTCGAGGACGTGGTCCCCGGACAGCGCCCAGCTCGGCGTCGGCCGGCGGAAGCCGCACTCGCCGCAGTACCAGTCGTCGCCGGGGCGCTGCATCACACCGCCGCAGGACGGGCAGGACCAGGCGTCGTCCTTCCACATCTGGCCGGCGGCGACCCAGATCACATTCGGCGAGGAGGACGCGGCCCACACGACCAGCGGGTCGTCGGCGTTCGCGACGACGACCGCCTTGGACCCGGCCAGGCCCTCACGCCAGTTCTCGGCGAGCATACGGGTCTCCGCCGCACGGTCGAGCTGGTCGCGGGAGAGGTTCAGCAGTGCGATGCACTTCGGGTCGGTGTCCCGGGCGACCCCGGCGAGGTACTTCTCGTCGACCTCGATGACACCGAACTTGGCGTCCGAGCCGCCGGCCAGCGCCGAGGTGATACCGGCGGGCATGTTGGCGCCGAGCGCGTTGGAGACGACCGGGCCCGCGGCGCGCAGCGCCTCCGCGATCAGCCGGGTGGTCGTCGTCTTGCCGTTGGTCGCCGAGACCAGGACGACGTCCAGGTTCTGGGCGAGCCGGGCGAGGAGGTCGGGGTCGAGCTTGAGCGCCACTCGGCCGCCGATCACCGAACCGCTGCCGCGCCCCGCGGCGCGCGATGCCGCAGCGACCGCCTTGCCCGCGGTCACGGCCAGCTTGGCCCGCGGCGTCAGCGGGTCCGAGTTGCCTGCCATCAGTTCTCGATCCTCCTTGCGTACAGCGCCGCGCCCTGTTCCGGCAACGTGTGGGCCTCAGCCTATCGAGATCTCCGCACGCCCCCGCACCGCGGCACCACCCCGGCGCCCGCGCGGCCCTGCCGACCGTACCCTTGCCGGCATGCCACATCGCACCATCCCGGGCGCCCGAGGGCGCGTCCGGCCCATCACCGTGCTCGGTGACCGCGTACTGCGCGAGCCGTGCAGGGACGTCACGGACTTCGGCGCCGAACTCGCCCGGCTCGTCGAGGACATGTTCGCCACGATGTACGCCGCCCCGGGGGTCGGCCTGGCCGCGAATCAGGTCGGCGTGCCGTTGCGGGTGTTCGTATACGACTGTCCGGACGACGAGGACGTACGTCACTTGGGCCATGTGGTGAACCCGCGGCTGGTGGAGGCGGACGGTGTGGTGATCCGGGGGCCGGAGGGGTGCTTGTCCCTGCCGGGGCTGGAGGCGGGGACGGAGCGGTTCGACCGGGCGGTCGTCGAGGGGTTCACGGTGGAGGGGGAGCCGGTGCGGGTGGAGGGCACCGGGTGGTTCGCCCGGTGCCTGCAGCACGAGTGCGATCACCTGGACGGTGGTCTTTATGTGGACCACCTCACGGGGTGGCGCAAGCGCCGGGTTCTGCGGCAGGCCGCGCGGGCGCCGTGGGGGCGGTGAACGCCGGCGGCTGCGGGTGCGTCCCGGCTTGTCGCTTCCCCGGGTTCTCGGCTTCGCTCGGACAGGGGTGACCCCCGTCGCGGCGAAGCCGCATGGCGACACGGCCCCGCGGCCCTGACGGGGCGCGTCTCAGAACCCGGGACCCCCTATGCGGTCCCCGGCCGCGGCCAAGCGGCCCCACAGCAGGTCCGCCAGGCTCCGCACCAACTCCGCCCGGGAGCACGGCCGTTCCCCCAGCCACCAGTCGCCGGCCGCGTGCATCATGCCGACGATGCCGTGGCCCCACACGCGGGCGAGCTGGTGGGTGCCCGGGCCGAGGTCCAGACGTTCCTCGATGACCTGGGCCAGTTCCTCGCCCATGCGGCGCAGCAGCGGGATCGAGTGCCGGCCGGTGTCGAAGCCCTGGTCGTTCTGCGAGCCGCCCTCCGCCGGATGCATCAGGAAGCGGTACACCTGCGGCCGTGCCTCGATCGCCGCCAGGTACGTGTCCAGCGTGGACTCCACCCGCTCCCGCCGGTCCGCCGGGGCGTCCAGCGCGGCCCGCAGCGAGTCGAGGAGCGCGTCCGTGTGGCGTTTGGCGAGCGCCGCGTACAGCCCGCCCTTGTCGCCGAAGTGGCGGTAGAGGATGGGCTTGGTGATGCCGGCCTCGGCGGCGATGGCGTTCATGGAGGCCCCGGGGCCGTCGCGCAGCACCACCCGGTCGGCGGCCTCCAGCAACTCTCGCCGTCGGCGGTCGGCGGACCGCTCCTGATCGGTCCGCTGCGTGGTGTCCATCATCTCTCCCCACCCGTCCTGATTCGGTGACGCCTGCGCAAAGTAACACTGAATGGCGGGTCGGTATCGAACGAGCTGCCGACTCGCCAGGGAGGCGGCCCGTCCGGGCCGGGAGTTGACTTCTCCTACTGGTGAGTAACAGACTTCTGTTACCGCAAGTAACACCTTAGTGCAGCGCTGGAGGGGACATGGCCGAGTTCACCATGGAGCTCAACGACGAACAGAAGGAGGTCCGGGACTGGCTGCACGGCTTCGCCGCCGACGTCATCCGGCCCGCGGCCGCCGAATGGGACGAGCGCGAGGAGACTCCCTGGCCGGTCATCCAGGAGGCCGCGAAGGTCGGCATCTACTCCCTCGACTTCTACGCGCAGCAGTACTTCGACTCCACGGGTCTCGGCATCCCCATGGCGATGGAGGAACTGTTCTGGGGCGACGCGGGCATCGCGCTGTCGATCGTCGGCACCGGCCTCGCCGCCGTGGGCGTCCTCGCCAAC
The DNA here is from genome assembly GCF_055565775.1 of Streptomyces sp. NPDC028331. NCBI lineage: Bacteria > Bacillati > Actinomycetota > Actinomycetes > Kitasatosporales > Streptomycetaceae > Streptomyces > Streptomyces sp. NPDC028331. The sequence goes on from NZ_JBVHTR010000007.1 coordinate 168,773, forward strand.
GGCACCGAGGAACAGATCGGCACCTGGATCCCCCAGATGTACGGCGACGCCAACGACGTCAAGGTGGCCGCCTTCTGCTCCTCCGAGCCCGACGCGGGCTCCGACGTCGCCTCCATGCGCACGCGTGCCGTGTACGACGAGGCCAAGGACGAGTGGGTGATCAACGGCACCAAGACCTGGGCGACCAACGGCGGCATCGCCAACGTCCACGTCGTGGTCGCGGTCGTCGACCCCGAACTGGGCTCCAAGGGCCACGCGTCCTTCATCATCCCGCCGAACACGCCGGGCCTCGCCCAGGGCCAGAAGTTCAAGAAGCACGGCATCCGCGCCTCGCACACCGCGGAGGTGATCCTCGACAACGTCCGTGTCCCCGGATCCTGTCTGCTCGGCGGCAAGGAGAAGCTGGACGAGCGGCTCGCCCGCGCCCGGGAGAAGGCCCGGAAGGGCGGGGAGCGCGTGAAGAACGCGGCGATGGCCACCTTCGAGGCGAGCCGCCCCGCGGTGGGGGCCATGGCGGTGGGCACCGCGCGCGCCGCCTACGAGGTCGCCCTCGACTACGCCAGGACGCGCGAGCAGTTCGGCCGGCCCATCATCGACAACCAGGGCGTCGCCTTCCAGCTCGCGGACATGCGCACGCAGATCGACGCGGCGCGGCTGCTGGTGTGGCGCGCCTCGTGGATGGCGGTCAACGGCAAGCCGTTCACCGCGGCCGAGGGGTCGATGTCGAAGCTGTTCGCGAGCGAGACGGCGAAGAAGGTGACGGCGCAGGCGATACAGATCCTCGGGGGCAACGGGTACACCCGGGAGTACCCCGTGGAGCGGATGCACCGGGACGCGGCCATCTACACGATCTTCGAAGGCACGAGCGAGATCCAGCGGCTGGTGATCGCCCGGACGCTCTCGGACATGCCCATCCGCTAGCGGTGCCGCAGCGGCGTGATCTGCTCGATGTCGTACCGCCTGCGCAGCGCCTCGATCGCCTCCTGGTCCGGCGGGCCCCCGTCGCCCAGGATCTCCAGGAGTTCCTCGAAGTAGCGTTCGTGGTCCGGGGGCGGGGACGCCTGGAAGAACATCTTCGCCGGCGTCTCCGTCGGGTTCGCGAAGGCGTGCGGACAGCCGGGTGGTACGACGATGACCGTGCCCGGCGTCGCGCGGAGCACCCGGCGGCCCGAGCTCGACTCCCACCGCTGCCAGTTGTCGGGGGTCCGCACACGCGGCTCGAAGGCGAGCACGTCCAGCTCGCCCTCCAGCACGTAGAACAGCTCCTCGCTGCGCGTGTGCACATGGGCTCCCACGTCGAAGCCCGGCGGCACGATCACCTCGAACGTGGACGCCATCCGCGAGTGCGAACCGGTCACCTTGAACGTCACGTGCTGGGCCGGTGTCCGGACCACGCGTCCGTGCCCCGGCGGCACGAACAGGCCCTCGGTGGCCACTGGTCTGTCAGTCGTCGTCATGAGCCGCTCACCAGGTCACGGGAAGGGCCTCAGGCCCGCGGGTCAGTGCGCCGTCGTCGAACGGGACCTCGTCGAGCGGCACCGCGAGGCGCAGCCCCGGTACCCGGTCCAGGAGCGCGTCCAGCAGCATTTCGGACGTCAGCCGGGCCGGCATGCCGCCCGGGCAGTGGTGCGGGCCGAAGCCGAACGCCGCATGGTGGTTCGGGTACCGCGCGAAGTCGATCGTCCCCGGGTCCGGGAAGACCCCCGGGTCGCGGTTCGCCGCCGCGTACGACACGCACACCGCCTCGCCCGCCCGGATCCGCACGCCCCCGATCTCCACGTCCTGTGTCGCGACCCGGGGCGGGCCCACGGCGTTGCGGTGCGGGATGTAGCGCAGCAGTTCGTCGACGGCCTGCGGGCGGATCGCCGGCTCGGCCCGCAGACGTTCGGCCAGGTCCGGGCGGGTCAGCAGGAGGTGGAACATCCGGCCCGTGTGGTCGGTGACCGCCTCGGCGCCGATCTGCAGCAGCACCGCGAGGCCGGCCGCCTCGTCCGGCGTCACCTCGGCCAGGCCCACGGCGGCCCCGAGCAGGGAGACGACGTCCTCGCCGGTGCCGCCCCCACGGGTGACGATCAGGTCGGCGAAGTACGCGCTCATCTCGTCCCTGGCCCGCTCGCCTGCCGTCGGGCCGTGCGCCGCGGAGAGGATGAGCCGGGCCCACGTGTGCATCATCTGCCGGTCGGCGGCCGGAACCCCCATCAGCTCGCAGATCACGGCGACGGGGAAGGGGCCCAGGACCGCCGCGGTGAGGTCGGCGGGCGGCCCGTCCTGGAGCAGTTCGTCGACCAGTTCGTCGAGCATGCGCCGCGCCGGCTCGCGCACCCGCTCGACGCCGCGCGCCGTGAAGGCCGCGGCGACCGAGCGGCGCAGCCGGGCATCGCCGGACGGGTCCGGGAAGCCGACCGCGTCCCGCTGCGGGACCACGTGCGGAGCCGGCCGGGCCGGCTGACCGTCCCCGGCCGGCTCGCGGGCGAACCGGGGGTCGTTGGTGACCGCGCGCACATCGTCGTAGCGGGTCACGAGCCAGGCCCAGCCCTCGCCGCCGGGCCGCCCGACCCGCGTCACCGGGCCTTCGCGCATCAGCTCGGCCAGGACCGGGTCGAAGTCCACGCCGTGCGGGCCGGGGGAGGGCCGGCGGCGGACCGGCGGCAGGGTCCCGCCGGTCGTCCCCCCGGCCGCGGCACGCCGCCGGTCGTCCGTGTCGGTCGTCATCTCATTTCTTCCCGTTCCCGGAGACGTGCCAGCGGCCCAGGGCCATCTCCGCCGTGATGCCCGGCCCGAAGCCGGCCAGCAGCCCGCGCGCCGCGTGCTCGGCACCGCCCGACTCGAACAGCCGGCGCAGCGCGTCCAGGACGACGGCGCTCGCGATGTTGCCGTACTCGGTGAGCGTCGCCCGGCTGAACCGGAACGCCTCCGACGGCACCTGCAGGAACTTGCTCAGGTCGTCCAGGATCCGCGGGCCGCCCGCGTGGACGATGTAGAAGTCCAGTTCGGAGGCGTCCCAGCCGTGCTGCCTGGCCAGCGAGTCGAGCGCCGGGGCGAGCGGTTCCATCGTGGTGGGCACCCGCTTGTCCAGCAGGAAGTGGAACCCGGTGGCCCGGACGTCGTACGCGATCCACTCCTCGGTCTTGGGGATCAGGTACGAGCCGTTGCGCTCCAGCTTCACGCCGGTGCCGCCCTTGCCGCGCACGACCGCCGCCGCGATGCCGTCGCCGAACAGGCCGTTGGACAGCAGCGAGCCGACGCCCAGGTCGGTCGGCTGGTAGCACAGCGAGCAGAACTCGCAGGCCACGATGAGGGCGTTGGCCTCGGGGTAGGCCGTGCAGAAGTCGTGCGCACGGTTGATGGCCGCGCCGCCCGCGGCGCAGCCCAACTGGGCTATGGGTATCTGCCGGGTGTCGGTGCTGAAGCCCATCGAGTTGATCAGCCACGCGGTCAGCGAGGGCATCATGAACCCGGTGCACGACACGTAGATGATCACGTCGATGTCGGTGGTGAGCAGCTCGGCGTCGTCCAGCGCCTGCTGCACCACCGCGGGCACGCGGGCCTTCGCCTCGGCCTCGTAGATGTTGTTGCGTTCCTCGAAGCCGGGGTGCTTCAGGGTCTCCTCGATGGGCTGCACGATGTGCCGGGTCTTGACCCCGGTGTTCGCGATCAGCCGCAGTGCGAGGGGGAGTTGGGGATGGTCCGGGTGGCGGGAGCGCGCCAGTTCCAGCGTCTCCTCCATCGTGATCACGTGTTCCGGCACAGAAACCGCGGGCTTGCACAGAGTCGCCATGGAGCGCGCCTTCTTTCGCCTTGGCGGAGGACTCTTCGTCCCCCGGCGGAAGGGGGTTCACCCGTACGCGGGTGGTCCACCCACGATCACCCGGCGCAGCGGGGATATCGCGCGGTGCTACTCCGAACCGGTGGTGGACGTAGAGTGACGACTGCGTGCCCACAGTGATGACCCGGAGTTCGAGGAGGAGCGCCGATGACACGGACGGCCAGGGAACTGCTGGAGACGACCACCGGGATGCTCGCCCCCGACCCGCACGCCAACCGGCTGCTTCCGCTCATCGCCCGCGGCGCCGCCCGGCCCGCCACGCTGGCCGCCCTGGCCGTCGAGCAGCGGCACGTGACCGCCTCCGACCGCCGTGCCTTCCTGCACCTCGCCGAGCGCTCCCGGGAGCAGCCCGCGTCCGCGGACTTCTTCACCGCCCTCGCCGAGGCCGAGGCGCTGGCCCAGGACCGGCTGGGCGCGTACGCCGCCGCCTGCGAGGAGGCGATGCCGGCCGGGTACGAGCCGATGGCGGACTGCCAGGCGTACGCCGCCTACGTGGCCTGGCTGGCCCTGAACGGGGAACCGGCCGACGTCGTCCTGGCCCTGAGCGCCAACTTCGCGACCTGGGGCGACTACTGCGCCAGGATCGCGCAGGCGCTGCGCCGCTGTTACGGCTTCAGTGACGAGGCCTGCGCCTTCTTCGACCTCTTCGCGGAGCCGTCCCCGGACCTGGAACGGAAGGCGGGCGCGGCGATCCAGGAGGCCCTGGACGCGGACCGGCTGAACGAGGAGCGGGCCCACCACTACGGCCGCCTGCTGCAGGGCTACGAGACCGGGTTCTGGCACGCGCTGTGGGAACTGGACGGCAAGGGCTGAACGCGGCACCCCGAGGGGGCCCTACGAACCACTGCTGTGCGCGATGCACGCGACATCGATCCGATCCGCGAGCTTCGCCAGCTCGATGGCCAGCGCGGCCACCGTGTCCTCGTCCAGCCCCTCCTCGCCCTCCTCCACAAGCCGCACCCATCGACCGCCCAACCTGCGCAGCAACTTGCTCACATCGGCCGCAGCCACCTGCAAGGTCCCGCGGTCGTCGACGATCAGAGGCAGGGTCACTTCGCGGTTCACAGGGGTGATCGTAACCGCGGAGTGCTCACGCGCCGTGCCACACCGTGGTGATGTTGCAGAACTCGCGGATTCCGTGCTCGGCCAGCTCGCGCCCGTAACCGGAGCGCTTGGCCCCGCCGAACGGGAACGCCGGATGGGACGCCGTCATACCGTTGACGTACACCCCGCCGGCCTCCAGGTCCTGCACGAAGCGGTCCACCTCGGTGCCGTTGCGCGTCCAGACGTTCGAACTCAGCCCGAACGGCGAGTCGTTGGCGATCGTCACCGCCTCGTCGAGGTCCGCGGCCCGGTAGAGCGTGGCGACCGGGCCGAACGCCTCCTCGTGGTGGATCCGCATCTCGGGCGTGATGTCGGCGAGGACGGTCGGCGCGTAGTACCAGCCGGGCCGGTCGGGGCGCTCGCCGCCGCACAGCACCGTCGCGCCCGCCTCCACCGCGTCGTCGACGAGTTCCTCCAGGTCCGCGCGGCCCCGCTCGCTGTACAGCGGCCCGACCTCCGTCTCCTCGTCCATCGGGTCGCCGACCTTCAGCGCCTTCATCCCGGCCGTGAACCGCTCGGCGAAGGCGTCGAACACGTCCGTGTGCACGATGAAGCGCTTGGCGGCGATGCACGACTGCCCGGTGTTCTGCACCCGGGCCGTCACCGCGACCTGGGCGGCCCGGTCGAGGTCCGCGGACGGCATCACGACGAACGGGTCGCTCCCGCCCAGCTCCAGCACCGTCTTCTTGATCTCGTCCCCGGCGACCGAGGCGACGGACCGGCCCGCAGGCTCGCTGCCGGTGAGCGTGGCCGCCTTGACCCGCGGATCGCGCAGCACCTTCTCGACCTCGCCAGAGCCGATCAGCAGGGTCTGGAAACAGCCCTCGGCAAAGCCCGCCCGGCGGAACAGGTCCTCCAGGTACAGCGCCGTCTGCGGGACGTTGGAGGCGTGCTTGAGCAGGCCCACGTTGCCCGCCATCAGCGCGGGCGCGGCGAACCGGACCACCTGCCACAGCGGGAAGTTCCACGGCATCACGGCGAGCACCGGGCCGAGCGGCCGGTAGCGCACGATCACCCGCGAGGCGCCCGAGTCCTTCACATCGACGTCGGCGGGCTCCTCGTCGGCGAGCAGGTCCTCGGCATGCTCGGCGTACCAGCGCATCGCCTTGGCGCACTTCGCGGCCTCGGCGCGCGCCTGCTTGACCGGCTTGCCCATCTCCGTGGTGATCACCCGGGCGATGTCCTGCTGCTCCTCCTCCAGCAGGTCGGCCGCCCTGCGCATGCGCAGCGCCCGCTCGGCGAAGGTGGTGGTGCGATGGGTGCGGAACGCGGTCTCGGCGGCGGCGAGCCTGCGCTCGATCTCCTCCGCGCCCAGGGCGTCGTACGTCTTGAGCGTCTCGCCGGTCGCCGGGTTCACGGTGGCGATGGGCATGGCTGACCTCCTGGAAAGGCTTGCTTCGACCTTCCCGCGCGGCGGTGGTGGCCGCAAACGCGGGTGGCGCTGTCCCGGTGCCTCTCAGACACCGCCCAGGCTCGAGTGCTCCGCGAGCCGGTCGAGAAACGCCCTCTGCGCGCTCACGATCACCTCCCGGGCCCGGTCGAGGCCGAACCACGCCACCCGGTCCACCTCGGGGTACTCCACCAGGCGCCCCGACTTCGGCGGCCACTCCATCGTGAAGGTGCCCGGCTCGACCGCCGCCGGGTCGAGATCGGCCTCGACCGCCCAGGCCGTGACGGTCTTGCCGCCGCTCTGCCGCACCTCGCCGAGCGGGACGGCCTCCCCGTCGGGCGGAGGCAGCCCCAGCTCCTCCTGGAACTCGCGGCGGGCCGCGTCCCAGGACGGCTCGTCGGGGTCGTACTCCCCCTTGGGCACGGTCCACGCCCCGGCCTCGCGGCGGGCGAAGAACGGGCCGCCCATGTGAGCCAGCAATACCTCCGGACCCTGGTCGGTGCGCCGGAACAGCAGCAGACCCGCGCTGCGCCTGCTGCGCCCGCTCACGCTGCCACCTCGGGGTGGGCGGCCAGCAGCGTCTCCACCGTGTCGGCCTCCTCGGGCCGCTTGTCCTCCCGGTAGCGCACGACCCGGGCGAAGCGCAGGGTGACGCCGGCCGGATAGCGCGTGGACCGCTGCAACCCGTCGTAGGCGATCTCGACGACGAGCTCGGGGCGTACGGTCACCACCCGGCCGTCGTCCTCGACGGCCAGCTCCTTCAGCCGCTCGGTCTGCCAGGCGAGCATGGCGTCCGTCATGCCCTTGAACGTCTTGCCGAGCATCGCGAAGGAGCCGTCGGTGTTGCGGGCGCCGAGGTGCAGGTTGGACAGCTTGCCGGTGCGGCGGCCGTGGCCCCACTCGGCGGCCAGCACCACCAGGTCGAGCGTGTGCACCGGCTTGACCTTGAGCCAGGAGGCGCCGCGCCGGCCCGCGCTGTACGGGGCGCCGAGCGCCTTGACCACCACGCCCTCGTGGCCGCGCTTCAGCGTCTCGGCGAGGAAGGCCTCCGCGGCGGCGACGTCCTGCGGGCCCTGCACGAGCGTGCGCCGCACCCGCATGGGTTCGGGGACCAGCCGGGCCAGCTCGGCGTGGCGGTCCGTGAACGGCAGGTCCAGCAGGTCCCGGCCGTCCACGGACAGCGCGTCGAAGAAGACGGGGGAGACGGGGACGGCCGCCGCGGCCGTCGCGACGTCCACCCGCGAGCCGACCCGCCCGGAGATCTCCTGGAAGGAGCGCGGCCTGCCGTCCTCGTTCAGAGCGATGACCTCGCCGTCCAGGATGAACCGCTCGCCGGCCAACGCGCGGGCGGCCGAGGTGATTTCCGGCAGCCGGTCGGTGATGTCGTCCAGGGTCCGGGTGTGGATGCGGACGTCGTCGCCGTCCCGGTGGACCTGGACGCGGATGCCGTCGAGCTTCTCCTCGACCGCGCACGCACCGAGCTTCCCGACCGCCTCCGCGACCGAGGACGCGGTGTGCGCCAGCATCGGCAGCACCGGGCGGCCGACCGTGAGCCGGAACGTCCGCAGGGCCGCCGGGCCGTCGGCCAGCAGGGCCCGCGCCACGGTCTGCAGCGACCCGGCGAGCATCACGGCCCGCCGTACGTCCGCCGCGTCGGCGCCCGTCGCCCCGGCCAGCCCCTCCACGGCGTGGGCGTCCAGCGCCCCCTGCCGCACCTCCCCGGTGAGCAGCCCGAACAGGAACCGCTGCTCCTCGGCGGTGGCCGCCGCCAGCAACGCGCCGACCAGCCGCCTGCGCTCCGCCTGTGAGCCGGTTCCGCTGACCGAACCGATCCGCGTCAGCCGGGCGTCCACGTCCCGCACGGTGAGCGTGGGCTCCTCGGCCGGCGGAACGTGCTGGTCGAGGAGGGCCCACCCGATGCCGAGCCGCCCCTGGGGCAGCCGCCCCGCCAGGTACGGGATGACGATCGGCACATCGTCCGCGTCGGCGGCCCCGAACAGCTCGGCGAGCAGCGCGATCTTCCGGGACCGCGCCGAGGTGGCGGCGACCTCCTGGGACACATGGGCGAGCCGGCTCAGCAGCATGCAGTCATGGTGCACCGGAGGCGGCCTGCCTACACCCCGACGGCCGCGTCCAGATCGGCCATCAGCAGCTCCGCGTTGATCGCGGCCCCCGCCCGGTGACCGCGGCTCGCCGCGTTCACCACCTGCTCCGCGATGCCGATGGCGTTTCCCGCCGCCCACAGCCCGGGCACGGTGGTCAGACCTCGCTCGTCGACCACGGGGTACGTGCCGAAAGGGGTCTCCCGCAGCTCGGCGCCCAGCCGCTCGAACAGCCCTGTGCGGGGCAGGGCGCGGGGCGCGAGGAAGAGAATCGAACGGCCGTGGAACCTGTCATCCGCGAGTCGGACACCGGTGAGCCGGCCGCCGTCGACCACCAGCCCCGCGACCTGTCCGGACACCACGGCAACGCCGGCCGCGGCAAGCCGGCGCCGGTCCTGGTCCGTCAGCTCCTCCTGGGGGACCGTGTGCAGGAACAAGGTCACGTCCTTCGACCACTGGGAGACGAGCAGCGCCTGGTGCACGCTCAGCGGCGACGTCGCCAGCACGCCGAAGGCCCGGTCGCGCACCTCCCAGCCGTGGCAGTACGGGCAGTGCAGCACATCCCGCCCGAAGCGCTCGGCCACACCGGGCACGTCGGGCAGCTCGTCCCGCAGGCCTGTGGCCAGCACCAGCTGCCGCGCCTGTACGGTGCGCCCACCTGCGAGCGTCACGGCGAACTCCCCTTCCGCACCCCGGGCCGCGTCCACCGCCAGGTCCCGGACCAGCTCGACGCCGTATCGCGCGATCTCCTTCCGGCCGGCGGCCAGGAAGTCCGCCGGCGGCATGCCGTCCCGGGACAGATACCCGTGCATATGGGCGGCGGGCGCGTTGCGCGGCTCGCCCGCGTCCACGACGAGCGTGCGGCGCCGCGCCCGCCCCAGGACCAGCGCCGTCGACAGCCCGGCCGCGCCGCCACCGACGACGACCACCTCGTACTTCTCGGTCATGGTGACCACCTCCGCACCCGAAGGTCGCCCACACGCTGCCGCATTGACAAACACGTTTGCCGAAACTGCAATACGGCCATGAGTACCGACGACGTTCTCGCGGGTGTGGGCCCGAGGCTGCGACGGATCCGCAAGGAGCGCGAGGTGACGCTCGCGGCGCTGTCGGAGGCCACCGGCATCTCCGTCAGCACCCTCTCCCGGCTGGAGTCGGGCCTGCGCAGGCCCAGCCTCGAACTGCTGCTCCCGATCGCGCAGGCCCACCGGGTACCGCTGGACGAACTGGTGGGTGCGCCCCCGGTGGGGGACCCGCGGGTGCGCGCCAAGCCGATCGTCCGGGGCGGCCGCACCCATTGGCCGCTGACCCGGCAGCCCGGCGGCCTCCAGGCATTCAAGGTCCTCGAACCGCAGCGCACGCCGGCGCCCGACCTGCGGACGCACGAGGGCTACGAGTGGCTGTACGTGCTGTCCGGAAAGCTGCGGCTGGTGCTGGGGGAGCACGACGTGGTGCTGACCGCGGGGGAGGCGGCGGAGTTCGACACGCGGGTGCCGCACTGGTTCGGGTCGACAGGGGAAGGGCCTGTGGAGTTCCTCAGCCTGTTCGGCCCGCAGGGGGAGCGGATGCACGTTCGGGCGCGGCCCGCTCGTTCGTGACGCATCCGACTGTTCCCTCATCGGCAAGCGACCGCTTAGTATGCGACGAGCCCGGTCGGACAGAGCAGTCGGTGGAGGCCCCGCATGCAGGCATGGCAAGTGCACGAGAACGGTGAGCCGAGTGAGGTGATGCGCCTCGCGGAGGTGGAGCGGCCCACGCCCGGCGACGGCCAGGTCCTGCTGAAGGTACGGGCCGCCAACGTCAACTTCCCGGACGCGCTGCTGTGCCGCGGGCAGTACCAGGTCCGGCCGCCGCTGCCGTTCACGCCGGGCGTGGAGATCTGCGGCGAGACCGAGGACGGGCGCCGCGTGATCGCCAACCCGGCGCTGCCGTACGGCGGCTTCGCCGAGTACGCGCTCGCGGACGCCGCGGCCCTGCTGCCCGCCCCGGACTCCCTCGACGACGCCGAGTCCGCCGCCCTGCACATCGGCTACCAGACGGGCTGGTTCGGTCTGCACCGCCGCGCCGGTCTGGAAGCCGGCGAGACGCTGCTCGTCCACGCTGCCGCAGGAGGGGTCGGCAGCGCGGCCGTGCAGCTCGGCAGGGCGGCCGGTGCGAGGGTCATCGGCGTCGTCGGGGGCGCGGACAAGGCGGCCGTGGCCCGGGAACTGGGCTGTGACGTGGTGATCGACCGGCACGCCGAGGACGTCGTCGCCGCGGTGAAGGAGGCCACCGGCGGCCGGGGCGCCGACGTGATCTACGACCCGGTGGGCGGTCAGGCCTACGCACAGTCCGCGAAGGTCGTCGCCTTCGAGGGCCGGATCGTCGTCGTGGGCTTCGCCAGCGGATCCATCCCCAGCCCGGCGCTCAACCACGCCCTGGTCAAGAACTACTCGATCGTCGGCCTGCACTGGGGCCTGTACAACACCAAGAACCCGAAGCTGGTCCAGCACTGCCACGAACAGCTCACCGAACTGGCCGCCCGCGGCGCCATCAAGCCGCTGGTGAGCGAGCGTGTCCCGCTGAGCGGTGCCGCGACCGCCGTGCAGCGCGTGGCCGACGGCGTGACGACCGGCCGGGTCGCCGTCGTCCTGGAGAACGGAGCCACCGCATGACCGACGCCGCCGAACTGCGCCGCCGCACGCAGGAGTTGCTCGCTGCCCACCCGCCGGCGACCACCGACCGCCTCGACTTCCTCCGGGCCCGTTTCGACGCCGGACTCGCCTGGGTGCACTACCCGGAGGGCCTCGGCGGCCTCGGCGCGCCCCGCTCCCTCCAGGCCGTCGTCGACGCCGAGCTGGAGGCCGCGGGCGCCCCCGACAACGACCCGCGCCGCATCGGCATCGGCCTCGGCATGGCCGCGCCGACGATCCTGCGCTACGGCACCGAGGAGCAGAAGCGGCGCTACCTCAGGCCGCTGTGGACGGGCGAGGAGGTGTGGTGCCAGCTGTTCAGCGAGCCCGGTGCCGGATCCGACCTCGCCGCCCTCCGCACACGGGCCGTCCGGGACGGCGAGGAGTGGGTGGTCAACGGGCAGAAGGTGTGGACCTCCAGCGCCCACATCGCCCGCTGGGCCATCCTCATCGCCCGCACCGACCCGGACGTGCCCAAGCACCAGGGCATCACGTACTTCGTCTGCGACATGACCGACCCCGGTGTCGAGGTCCGGCCCCTGCGCCAGATCACCGGCGAGGCCGAGTTCAACGAGGTCTTCCTCACCGGCGTCCGCATCCCCGACGCCCGCCGTCTCGGCGAGGTCGGCGACGGCTGGCGCGTCGCGCAGACCACGCTGAACAACGAACGCGTCGCCATCGGAGGCATGCGGCTGCCCCGCGAGGGCGGCATGATCGGCCCGGTGGCGAAGGCCTGGCGCGAACGCCCGGAGCTGCGCACCCACGACCTGCACCAGCGGCTGCTGAAGCTGTGGGTCGAGGCCGAGGTCTCCCGCCTCACCGCCGAACGCCTGCGCCAGCAACTCGTCGTCGGCCAGCCCGGACCCGAGGGCTCCGGCATGAAACTCGCCTTCGCCCGCCTCAACCAGGAGATCAGCGACCTGGAGGTCGAACTCCTCGGCGAGCAGGGCCTGCTGTACGACGACTGGACCATGCGCCGGCCCGAACTCGTCGACTTCACGGGCCGCGAGGCGGGCTACCGCTATCTGCGCTCCAAGGGCAACAGCATCGAGGGCGGGACCAGCGAGGTCCTGCTGAACATCGTCGCCGAGCGCGTCCTGGGCCTGCCCGCCGAGCCGCGCACCGACAAGGACGTCGCATGGAAGGACCTGGCCCGATGACGGATCTTCTCTACTCCGAGGAGGAGGAGGCGCTGCGCGCCGCCGTCCGTGACCTGCTCACCGACCACTGTTCCCCGGCCGACGTCATCGCGCGCACCGAGTCGGACGCCCCGCACGACCTCGCCCTGTGGAAGTCCCTCGCCGACGGCATCGGCCTCGCCGGGCTGCTGGTTCCCGAGGCACAGGGCGGTCAGGGCGCCACGCACCGGGAAGTCGCCGTCGTCCTGGAGGAGCTGGGACGGGCGGCCGCACCGGTTCCGTACCTCACCAGCGCGGTGGTGGCCGCCGAGGCCCTGCTGGCCTGCGGGGACGAGGAACTGCTGGGCCGGCTGGCCTCCGGCCGGACCATCGGCGCCCTCGCGGTCGGGCTGCACTCGGCACCCGGTGCGCCCGTCAGGACCGTACGGCTGGAAGACGGCGCCCTGCACGGCGAGTTGAGCGGCATCGCGGACGCGGCCGCCGCCGACGTCCTGCTCGTCCCGGCCGACGACGGCGGGCTGTACGCCGTGGCCGCCGACGCGGTCACGGTCACGCCGCAGGTGTCCCTGGACCTGACCCGCCCGCTCGCCACCGTCACCCTCGACGGTGCGCCCGGCCGCCGCATCGGCGAGGCCGGACCCGCCGTGCGGCGGGCCCTGCGGGCCGCCGCCGGACTGCTCGCTTCCGAGCAACTGGGCGTCGCGGACTGGGCGTTGACCGAGACGGTCCGCTATCTGAAGGAACGCAAGCAGTTCAACCGGCCCGTCGGCGGCTTCCAGGCGCTCAAGCACCGGCTGGCCGGGCTGTGGCTGGAGGTCGTCAATCTCCGGGCCGCAGCGCGGGCCGCCGCGGATGCGCTCGCCACGGGTGAGGACACGGACGTCGCGGTGGCCGTCGCCCAGGCCTACGCCTCTCCCGTCGCCGTACGCGCCACCGAGGAGGCCCTGCAACTGCACGGCGGAATCGGCATGACCTGGGAACACCCCGTGCACCTGTACCTGAAGCGGGCCAAGGCCGACTCGATCGCCTACGGCACCGCGGGCGCGCACCGGGAGACGCTGGCGGAACTGGTCGACCTCCAGGCACCCTGACACCCCGCGTGTGGAGCCCGCCCCACCCGGGGCGGGCTCACGGCTCTCGCGGGCCTCGAGGCGTTCCCGACACCCACGAGCGGCCGAAGAACCACACGTTCGGCGGACACGTCAGCCGCCCGGACCAACCCTCCGCTACGCCACACTTGCGGCCGAAAGCCGCGAAATCGGCGTGGCGGAGGAGGGTGATGATGGCCGTTTCCATCTCGGTGGTGCTGCTGCTCCTGATCATTGCGGTGATCTTCGTGCGCAACAACGCCATGAAGATCTCGCACGCTCTGGTCTGCGTCCTGCTCGGATTCTTCCTGGCCAGTACGAGCATGGCCCCGACCATCCACCAGGGACTCGCCGCGACCACGCAGATCGTCGGCAGCCTGCGCCCCTGAAGCTCAGTCGCTGAACACCCCGATCCCGTCCGGGACGGGGCGCTCGGCTCCTCCGCTGGGATGGTTGCGCACGCTCACCGCGCCCGTCCCCGCCGACCGGGTGACCAGGGTCGTGGACCCGCCGCCGTCGAGGTTGAAGCCGTCCGTGGCGCCCAGCGCCCGCAGGGTCCCGGCGACTTCGGAGACGGTGAGGCCGCTGCGATAGGCGGCCGAGCCGTCCAGGGCGAGCAGCAGCAGGCGGTGGCCGCCGTCCTCGATGCCCACCGCGGTGCGCACGGCGGACGTCGTCGCGTCGAGACCGGGCAGCGGCGCGCCGTGCCGCAGCACCGGGAAGCCGCCGATGGCGAACAGGTACGGAACGCCGGACGCCGCCGCCACCAGCCGGTGCCGCACCTCCACCTTCTCCCCCCTGAACAGCTTGCGCAGCCGCTGCGCCCCCGCTTCCCGGCCCACCAGGACCGTCGTGCCGGCCGGGACGGCACCGCTGCCCGGATGATCGGCCGTGGCGACGACCCGGCCGCCCTGGACGGTCACCTCGTACGTGTCCGTGCTGCACGGCCCGCCCCGGTCGCTGTCCGTCCCGCAGACGGCGCGCAGCCGCGACACACTTCCCCAGTCCGAGGTGTACGCCCCGATCGAACCCTGAGGCAGCGCGTACTGGTTCAGCCCGCGCAGCGGCAGCCGCTCGCCCGGTGCGGTCACGGAGCCGTCGAGGCTCAGCCGGTCGATGCGCGCGGTACGGTCGGTGCCCACTCCGAGCACGTCCTCGGTGCTCGTCCCGGGCGGCAGGGCGGGGCCGAAGCGCTGCCCGCGCGGCACGGCGGCCTTGAGGGTGCGCCCGCCGGCGATGGCCGGGCCGACGGCCGAGCCGGTCGCCGGGACCCAGGGGTGCTGGGTCTCCGTGATGTCGAAGAAGTCGCCGTTGATGCCCGCCACCGCCCGCTGGGCCGCGGCGAGTTGGGAGACGGCGGCGCGGGCCGCCACGGACCGCGGATGCAGCAGGTCGACCCGTACGTGCGGATCGCGCAGGTCGACGGTGACGAGGTGCGCGCGGGTCACCCCGTGGGCCGCGGAGATGTCGAACTCGCTGTACTGGACACCCGGCGCCGGGCCCCGGGCGCCCGGCGCGGCACTGGCCGGTGCGGCCCCCACGAGGGCGGCACCGGCCAATGCGCTCCATGCCAGGAGAACCGTCAGTGCGGTTCTGAACCGTCTGTCGCGACGCGTCACAACTCCCCCTGATGTGTCGTCAACTTTCCTGGATCTGGGGGAAGTGCACCAGACGGCGGTGCCCTGCGTGGTGTTCAGGCGTCGACGACGCGGGAACGGGTGAGAAAACGCACTCCTTCGGGTGCTTCCAGCGAGAAACCGCTGCCACGGCCGGGCACCACGTCCACGATCAGCCGGGTATGGCTCCAGGCCTCGTACTGGCTCCTGGACATCCAGAAACCCACCGGCTCGTCGACCCCGTCCACCTCCAGCTCCGCGAGCAGCACGTCCGAGCCGCCGGTGCGGAACTCGCCCTCCGGGTAGCACATGGGGGCGCTGCCGTCGCAGCAGCCGCCGGACTGGTGGAACATCAGCGGCCCGTGGACCTCCCGCAGCCGCCGCACCAGTTCGGCGGCCGCGGGGGTCAGCTCCACGCGCGGGGTCACGTCCATGGTCACGACGGCCATCGCAGCACGGACCACGTTGCAACGACGTTGCGGTCAGCCCCGGTAGCCGCGCAGCTTGCGGTACAGCGTCGCGCGGCCGATCCCCAGCGCCGCCGCCGTGCGCGCCTTGTTGCCGCCGTGGCGGCGCAGCGCCTCCAGGATCGTGGTCCGCTCGGCGTGCTCCATCGGGCTGAGCGGGCGGACCGCGGGGCCGTCGCGCACGGGATCGGGCAGCTCGGCTCGGCGGACCGGCCCGGACACCCGCCGGTGCTCCGCCAACGCCCGTACGAGATGCGCCAGTTCGGTCACGTTCCCGGGCCACGGATACCGCTCCAGGGCGCGCAGGGCGTCCAGCGCCCAGGTCAACGGCGGCCGGCCCGGCGCCGGTCGCGGAGCCAGCGCCGGCAGCAACTCCCGTATGTCCTCGGGGCGCTCGCGCAGCGCGGGCAGTGTGACCGAGCGGGCGGCCAGCGTGTCCAGGAGCCGCTGGAGACACGGGCCGGGCGGAGCGCCGGGCGTGTAGGTGACCAGCAACGGCGTTTCCGGATGCGCGTCGAGCAGGGAGTTCAGCGCGGCCACGCCGGACTGGGCGAGCCGTTCGGCATGGCGGAGCAGGAGCGGGCGGCCCTCGCCCAGCCCGGCGAGCCCGCGGTCGAGTTCCCCGTTCTCCGCCGCGTCGACCACCCGGGCGGCGCGCTCACCCAGCAGCTCCCGGGCCAGCGCGGTCTTCCCCGTCCCGCGCTCGCCGGTCAGCAGCAGCGGCTCCCGGGAGCGGGCCAACTCGACGGCGCGCCCGACGGCGTGGCGCCAGGGGACCGAGCAGCCGACCAGACCGACGGCCGGGCGCGGCACCGGCGGCGGGGGATCGCGCAGTGGCTCCAGTACCGCCACGATGCCGATGCCCTTGCCGTCCCGGCGTACCGGAGTGATCCGTGCGGTGCACCCGGCGCCCTCGGGCAGTACGACGTCGGCGGGCACGTCCTGGTGCCGTACCGCCACCGCCGCCCGCTCCAGGGCCCCAAGGGACTCCGGCGCCAGCATGCGCTCCGCCGCCGCGCTGACCAGGCGGCTCTGGCCGTCCAGCGCGGCCACCGCGGCGTCCTGCCCACGCGCCGCCCGCAGATAGGCATCCAGCAGGACCCGCTCGGGCGGCCGTGCCCGCGCGAGCAGTTCGGCCTCCACCGCGGCGGCGGCCGCCTCCGCGAGCGCCGCGCCCGGATGCGGCGGGCACCCGGCGCACAGCTTCGACGCCACGGTCACCGTGCCGAGGGCCTGCCCGGTCCACGGCGCCGGCACGGGGACGCTCACCGCCGACACGTCCTGCCAGCGGTCGAGGAAGTGCTCGGGCCCGTGCACCTCGGCCCGTCGCCGGGTGCGCAGCGCGAGGGCCGCGCTGTTGTGGCCGACCGCCCGCTCCGACAGATCGGGCCAGGGATCGAGCCCGGGCACGCTCCCGGCCGTCCACAGCACCCGCAGCCGCTCGTCGGTGAGCACGAGGACCGACCGTCCGCGGCCGAGGGCGGGCGCGATCCGTTCGAGCACGGGCCGGGCCGTCTCCAGCAGCGCCGACTCCACCGGACCCACCGGGTCGGCGGACGGCCCCCTCAAGTCGTGCGGCACCCCGTAGAACCGCGCACGCCGCCAGGCGGCGGCGACCTCGTCCGGTACGCCGTCGGGCAGCGGACGCCCCGACAGGAACCGCTCGCGTGCCAGACGCAGCGGGACGAGCGCGGGGCCGGCGGGGGAGTGCTCTGTGGTGGTCACAACGCCTCCCACCGTAGCGGGTTCGGTTGAACGGGCAACAAGTGCCCCGCTCCGCGCACCGGGCGGGCGCGATGTCTCGTAATGAGACACCCACGCGCCGCCGCACCGGTCCACGATCATGAGCGCTTGGTGTCCGTTCCCCCTGTCAGGAGCGCCCCGTGTCCACCGTCGTCGAGACCGACGTTCTGATCGTAGGCAGCGGGCCGGCCGGTGCCTCGGCCGCGCTCGCCCTGAGCACCTACGGCGTGCCCAACCTCGTCGTGACCCGCTACGCGAGCCTGGCGGACACACCGCGCGCGCACATCACCAACCAGCGCACGATGGAGGTGCTGCGCGACCTCGGCGTCGAACAGGACGTCGTCCGGCAGGCCACCCCGCAGCACCTGATGGGCGACACCACCTTCTGCACCAGCCTCGCCGGGGAGGAACTCGGCCGGGTGCGCTCTTGGGGCAACGACCCGCTCGTCCAGGCCGCGCACGAACTCGCCAGTCCCACCCGCATGTGCGACATGCCGCAGCACCTCATGGAGCCGGTCCTCATCGACGCGGCCGTCGCCCGCGGCACCCGCCTGCGCTTCCAGACCGAGTACCTCTCCCACACCCAGGACGCCGACGGCGTCACGGCAACCGTCCGCGACCGGCTGCGCGGGGACACCTACGACATCCGCGCCAGGTACCTGATCGGCGCGGACGGCGGCCGATCGAAGGTCGCCGAGGACGCGGGCCTGCCGATGGGCGGTCGGATGGGCGTCGCCGGCAGCATCAACATCGTCTTCGACGCCGACCTGACCAAGTACACGGCCCACCGGCCCTCCACCCTCTACTGGGTCCTCGCGCCCGGCGCGACGGTCGGCGGCATCGGCGCGGGACTGGTGCGCTGCGTGCGGCCCTGGACCGAGTGGCTCATCGTGTGGGGATACGACGTCGAGGCGGGCGCCCCCGACCTGACCACCGCGTACGCCGAGTCCGTCATCCGCAAGCTGGTCGGCGACGAGGAGATACCGGTGAACGTCAGGTCCTCCTCGGCGTGGACCGTCAACGAGATGTACGCCGAGACCTACTCCAGCGGGCGCGTCTTCTGCGCCGGAGACGCCGTGCACCGCCACCCGCCGTCCAACGGCCTCGGCTCCAACACCTCGATCCAGGACTCCTACAACCTGGCCTGGAAGCTCAAGCTGGTCCTCGACGGCACGGCGAGCCCGAAGCTGCTGGAGTCCTACACCGCCGAGCGCGCCCCCGTCGGCAGGCAGGTCGTCACCCGCGCCAACCGGTCCATCGGCGAGACCGCGCCCGTCTTCGAAGCGCTGGACGGCCTGGCCCCGCAGACCCCCGAGCAGCTCTGGGCCAACATCGCCGCCCGCAAGCAGGCCACCGAGGCGGCCGAGAAGCAGCGCGCGAAGCTGCGGGAGGCGATCGCCTTCAAGGTGTACGAGTTCAACGCGCACGGCGTCGACCTCAACCAGCGCTACGTCTCGGATGCGATCGTCCCGGACGGCACCCCCGACCCCGGCTTCCCCCGCGATCCCGAGCTGTACCACCAGCCCTCCTCCCGCCCCGGGGCCCGGATTCCGCACGCCTGGATCACCTCCGGCACGCGCACCCTGTCCACCCTCGACACGGTCGGCAAGGGCCGCTTCACCCTCCTCACCGGCATCGGCGGCGAGTGCTGGGTGCGGGCGGCGAAGGCGCAGGAGGTCGAGATCGCCACCGTGGTGATCGGCCCGGGCCAGGAGTACGAGGACCCCTACGGCGACTGGGCGCTGCTGCGCGAGGTGCCCGACGCGGGCGCCCTGCTGGTGCGGCCCGACGGCTTCGTCGCGTTCCGGCACGCCTCCGCCGCACCCGACGCCCCGAAACTGCTGTCCGAGGCGTTGCGGCGCATCCTCGGACACGCCTGAACGCGAGATCATGGGGGAAGCGACAGCTACGTCGTGGACGACGAGGAGCGCGGCATGACCATCGACAGCACCGCCCGCGAGACCACGGTCACCGAGGAGGCCGTCGCCAGTCTCGGCGCGACCGCCGATCCCCGGCTGCGCGAGCTGCTCACGGGCCTGATCCGCCATCTGCACGCCTTCATACGGGAGACGCGGCTCACCCAGGAGGAGTGGGAGAAGGCCGTCGGATTCCTGACCGCGACCGGGCAGACCTGCACGGACACCCGTCAGGAGTTCATCCTGCTGTCGGACGTCCTCGGCGTCTCCATGCTCGTCGAGACCCTGAACGGCCACCGCGCCCCGGGCGCCACCGAGTCGACCGTCCTCGGCCCCTTCCACCTGACCGCCTCGCCGGTGCGTGAACTGGGCGACGACATCGACCTGGTGGGCAGCGGCGAGGCGTGCGTGGTCAGCGGCCGGGTGCTCTCCGAGGACGGCACACCCCTGCCGGGCGCGGTCCTCGACGTGTGGCAGGCCGACGCCGAGGGCCACTACGACGTGCAGCAGCCGGAGCTCCAGCCGCCGGGCAACGGACGCGGGCTGTTCACCGCCGACACCGAGGGCCGCTTCTGGTTCCGCACCTGCGTACCGGCCCCGTATCCCATCCCCACCGACGGCCCGGTCGGCGCACTGCTGCGGGCCACCGGCCGGCACCCGTACCGTCCCGCGCACATCCACTTCATCGCCACCGCCGACGGACACACCCCCGTCACCACGCACATCTTCGTGGCCGGCAGCGACTACCTGGACTCCGATGCCGTCTTCGCGGTGAAGCAGAGCCTGGTGCAGGACTTCACGGTCACCGACGACCCGTCCCTGGCGCGGGAGTTCGGCGTACCGAACCCGTTCCGGCAGGCCCGCTTCGACCTCGTCCTGGAGCGTGCGACATGACCTTCACCACCGACTTCACCTACGAGACGCGGCCCGTGCGGGTCGTCTTCCGGCCCGGCGCCGCCGTCACCGCGACCCCGGACGAGGCCGCGCGCCTGGGCCTGCGGCGGCTGCTCGTGATCTCCGGCAGCCGTGGCGAACCCACCGCACAGGCGGTCGCGGCCGCGCTCGGCGACGCCTGCGCGGGAGTGCACCCCGAGGCCCGTATGCACGTGCCCGCCGACGTCGCCGACCGGGGTGTCGAGGCGGCGCGGGCGGCCGGGGCCGACGGGTGCGTCGCGGTCGGCGGCGGCTCCGCGATCGGCCTCGGCAAGGCGATCGCGCTGCGCACCGGGCTGCCGCTGATCGCCGTGCCGTCGACCTACTCCGGCTCCGAGATGACCCCCGTGTGGGGGCTGACCGAACACGGGGCCAAGCGCACCGGCCGCGACCCGCAGGTCCAGCCCCGCAGCGTCGTCTACGACCCCGAACTGACCCTCTCCCTGCCCGTACCGCTCACCGTGACCAGCGGCATCAACGCGCTCGCCCACGCCGTCGAGGCCCTGTACGCCCCCGACACCTCCCCGCTGGTCCAGTTGATGGCCGAGGACGGCACCCGGGCGATGGCCGAGGCGCTGCCGCTGCTCGCCGCGGACCCGGGCGACCTGGAGGCGCGCAGCCGCGCACTGTACGGGGCGTGGCTGTGCGGGGCGTGCCTCGGCTCGACCACCATGGGGCTGCACCACAAGCTGTGCCATGTGCTGGGCGGCACCTTCGGGCTGCCGCACGCGGAGACGCACACCGTGGTGCTCCCGCACGTCCTCGCCTACAACGCGCCCGCGGCACCCGAGGCGGTGGCCGCGCTGCGGCGGGCGCTCGGCGCCGAGGACGTGGCGCGCGCCCTGTGGGAGCTCGGCGGACGCCTCGGCGCGCCGCGCTCCCTCGCCGGCCTCGGCCTCGCGGAGCGCGATGTGGCGGCGGCCGCCGCGCAGGTGACGGCCCAGCCGTACGCCAACCCGCGCCCGGTGACGGCCGACGGGGTGCGGGGCGTGCTGAGGGCGGCGTACGAAGGGCGGGAACCGGAGACCGCCGCGGCGTAGGTTCCTTCCCCACGGCGCTTGCACCGTGTCCGCCCACTGTCTCGTAATGAGACACCCGCGGCGGCGTCCCACGACCCAAGATCGAGAGGGGGGGACCGCATGCAGGCGTGGCCGCTTCGGCGTGCCCCGAGCCGCCGCTCGCACGGCTGCGCCACCGTGAAGAAAGGTGAACATCATGGCCCTCGCACTGCTCCGGCGTCGGCGCCTCCGGGGCGCCTCGGCCGAGGCGGCGGGCCTCTCGCTCCCCCTCCCGCCCGGCGCGGGCGCCGTCGCCCGAGAGATCGTCGACCCGATGGGCTCGCCGATGGCGTCCGCGGACGTCACCGTCACCGCCCTGGACACGCACCGCGTCGCGGCCCGCGGCAGCACCGACCCGTACGGCTTCTTCCTCGCGGCGCTGCCGCCCGGGCAGTACAGCCTGCTGGTCTCGGCGGAGGGCCTCAGGCCGCACCACGAGACCGTCGGGATCGTGGCGGGCACCGCGGCCCCCACCGAGCGGGTCTGGCTGCAGCCGGCCGAGGCCCAGCAGCTCCCGAGGCCCGGCGCCTGGCTCTTCGACCCGCCGCACACAGCGATCCGCTTCATCGCCAAGCACGTCGGCATGGCCAACGTCCACGGCCGTTTCGAACGCTTCGAGGGCGGTATCCAGATCGCCCAGGACATGACGCAGTCCCGCGTCCACGTCCGGATCGACGCCGCCAGCATCAACACCGGCAACACCACCCGCGACAACCATCTGCGGTCCGCCGACTTCCTGGACGTCGAGCGCTTCCCGTACATCGACTTCGCCGGCACGCGCTTCGCGTACCGGGGCGGCAGCAGGTGGACCCTGCAGGGTTCCCTCACGATGCACGGCGTGAGCCGCTCGGTCGCGCTGGACACGACGTACCTCGGCATGGTGAACGGCGGCTACGGCGAGGAGCTGCGCTGCGCGGCCCTGGCCAAGGCGGAGCTGCACCGCGAGGACTACACGCTCAACTGGCGCTCCATGCTGGCCCGCGGCATCGCGGTGGTGGGCCCGACGGTGCAACTGGAACTGGACGTCCAGGCGATGTACCGCACCCACGACACGCCGACCCCGCCGGAGTAGGGCACGCGAGCCTTCGGGTGAGGACCCTCGCAGCGGTGCGGTAGGGTTTACCCGCGCGATCACGCGGATACTCCGCGTGGGAGCGCGACGGGACGTGGCGCAGCTTGGTAGCGCACTTGACTGGGGGTCAAGGGGTCGCAGGTTCAAATCCTGTCGTCCCGACGGTGAAGTCGGAAGTTTTCGCGGGTCAGGGGCTCTCTTCGGAGGGCCCCTGACGTGTGCGTGGGAGCGATGCGGGAGCCCTCTGCCGCTCCCCGTGCTCCCATCGCTCCCAGTCGCCGACGGCGGCCTCGGTCGGTGTCGATCGCCGTCGCCCGATCCGGTCGACTGTCACGCGTCGTACCCGACCACGTCAGTCGGCTGGCCCGGCGTGCGCGCAAGCCGTACCCGCACCGCCGCCCACTTCTGCAGCGAGGGCACAAGTGGCGCCGGGTGCGGGCGTTGGAATGGGCGTTCGGGTTGCTTCGGTGCTCAAATATTTTCCGTGGTTCGTGCAACCATACGGTTCCTTTACATGTCCTGCACATGTAACACCAGTGAACCCAGGGGGGATCATGAGCCGCAGAACACTCGCCTGTACCGCCGCCGTCATCGCCGTCCTCGGCGCCGGCACCGCCTGCCAGCCCACCAAGACGACCGGCAGTGGCGGCAGCACCGCCACCGCCACCGCCACCGCCACAGCCGCAGCCGCGACAGCCGCCACCGCGACCGCCGCCGGCAGCGGCGGCGTCAGCACGACCGCCCCCCGGAAGGCGGTGCCCGACTTCGTCGGCATGGGCCTCCAGTCCGCCCAAGACGCCGCCCAGTCCGCCGGGTTCTACGCGCTGAAGTCGCACGACGCCCTCGGCCGCGCCCGGCACCAGATCCTCGACCGCGACTGGAAGGTCTGCTCCCAGAACGTGAAGGCGGGCAGCGCGGCGGCCACCAGCACGGAGCTGGACTTCGGCGCGGTGAAGCTCGCCGAAACCTGCCCCGCCCACGACCAGGCGCCGCCGTCGGCCGCGGGCGGGAAGATGCCGGACTTCCGCGGCAAGAGCGTGAAGGCCGCCCGGGAGGCGCTCGACTCGAGCACGTCGATCACGGTGAAGGACGCGTCCGGGCAGGACCGGATGGTGCTCGTCGAGTCGAACTGGCAGGTGTGCGGCCAGGACCCGGCCGCCGGCGCGGCGTTGAGAGGGCAGCCGGTGGAGTTCGCCGTGGTGAAGTTCGGTGAGAGCTGCCCGTAGCCGCCCGGATGTGCGTGTGTCCCAGAGCCGCCGCTCGGCTCTGAGGCATCCGTCACGCGGTTTCGCCGTGGCCCGCCGCAGCGGGCGCGCCGACGCGCGGGAGGTGGCTGTCCGGCGGGCGTAGCTGCGTGGACGCGGCTCTTTCACCGGAGGGACCGGCGATCGTCTCGCCGGGCGGCGCAGATCGGGGTGCGGGGGCGGGCGTACTGCGTGAGAGCGGATGCAAGTTCGGCTACGCAGGTTGCTTCCATCCTTCCACGTGCGGTGTCCGCCGAGGCCGGCGACGGGCCGGGGGCCGGCTCGGACGACCACCCGGTGCGGCCGGCGCACCGTGTCGGCGGTCCGCCGTGTCAGCGGACCGCCTCAGCCGGCGGCCGTTCGCGTATGGCGCCGTAGGCGAGGAAGTACGCCGGCACCCGTCTCAGCCACCGCGAGGTGGTGAGCAGCGCGGCCAGTCGCTCCGCCCGCGCGGGGCTGCCGAAGGGCGGGCGGCCCGCGAGCAGCGGCTCGATGACCCGGGCGTGCGCGGCCCGCTGCAGCGCCTGTGTCACGGCCGTGGTGGGCAGGCGGCGGCGCTGCACGGCGCGTACGGCACGCAGGCCGACCGTGCCCGTGCGCAGGGGCTCGGCGAGATACCGAGCGGCGGCCACGGCGTCCTCCACGGCGAGGTTGATGCCGATGCCGAAGACCGGCGACATCGCGTGGGCCGCGTCGCCGATGCACAGCAGGCCCGGGCGGTGCCAGCGCCTGAGACGGTCGAGGCGCACGTCGAGCAGCTTCACCTGGTCCCACGACCGCAGCGTGTGCACACGGTCGGCGAGCCAGGGGACGGCGGCCGCGAAGTCGGCCGTGAACCGCTCGAGGCCGGCCGCGCGGCGCCGGCCGTCGGAGCCCTTGGCGATCAGCACGGCGCACTGCCAGTAGTCCCCGCGATCGATCATGGCGGTGAGGAACCGGTCACCGGTGCCTCCCACGAGCCCGTGCGGGTCGTCCTCCCGCCGCGGCAGCCGGAACCACCAGGCGTCCATCGGGCAGGGGAACTGCCGCAGCCGCAGCTCGGCCAGGGACCTGGCCAGCGAGGCGCGGCCGTCGCAGGCGACGGTGAGGGCGGCCCGCAGCTCGCCGGTACGGCCGTCGGCCGTGCGGTACCGCACTCCGGTGACCCTTCCCGCGCCCTCCACCAGGAACGACGTCGCCTCCGTGTTCATCCGCACGGAGAACGTGGGCTCCCTCCTGGCCTCGTCGGCCAGGAGATCGAGCAGGTCCCACTGCGGCACCATGGCGACGTAGTTGTATTTGCCCCGCAGTGCGCCGATGTCCCCCACGGTGACCAGCGAGCGGTCCCGGCCGATCGGCAGCTGTACGGTCGTCACCCGCCGCTGCGGCAGACGGGCGAACCGCTCGGCGAGGCCCAGCTCGTCCAGCAGGGCCAGGGTCGAGGGGTGCACCGTGTCGCCGCGGAAGTCGCGCAGGAAGTCGCCGTGCTTCTCCAGGACGGTGACCTCCACGCCGGACCGGGCCAGCAGCAGGGCGAGCACCATTCCGGCGGGACCACCGCCCACCACACAGCACGTGGTCTGCTCCATCAGGCTTTCCCTTCGGCGGAACCGCAGAATGGTCATACTTGGACATATGCCATCAAAATCTGACCGATCAGCCATGCGGTCCGTGGCCACCGCAGATGTCCTGTGACGCACTTCGACGCACCTCGGGAGACCACGATGAGCGAGCAGCCGGTCCATCTTCCCTATGCCGACCCCGCCTTCGTGGCAAACCCGTTCCCGCTCTACCGGCAGTTGCGCCAGGAGGGGCCCGTGCGGCGGGCGGTCCTCGCAGGCGGTCTGGAGGCCTGGCTGGTCACGCGCTACGAGGACGGACTCGCCGCGCTCTGCGACCCGCGGCTGAGCAGCGACATCCGCGACGCGTCGGACCCCCGGCTCCTGCGACAGCTCCCCGCGACGGAGCGCGAGTCCATGCTGCGCAACATGCTCCGGGCGGACCCGCCCGACCACACCCGCCTGCGCCGCCTGGCCTCGAAGGCGTTCACCGCGCGCCGAGTGGCCGAGCTGCGGCCCCGCGTGCAGGCCATCGCCGACGGGTTGCTCGACGCGATCGTGCCGGTCGGCCACGCGGACCTCGTCGCGGACTTCGCGCTGCCGCTCCCGGTCACCGTGATCAGCGAACTGCTCGGGGTGCCCACGACGGACCGGCACGACTTCCAGCGGTGGACCGACGACATGACCCTGCGGGGAGAAGAGCTCCCGGACCCGGCCGTGGTCGACGCCGCGTGGCAGCAGCTGCGCGCGTACCTCACCGAGCTTCTGGAAGCCAAACGAGCCGACCCCGGCGACGACCTGCTCAGTGCTCTGATCACCGCCCGTGACGAGGAGCACCGGCTGGCCGGGGACGAACTCGTCGCCACGGCGTTCCTGCTGCTGGTCGCCGGATACATCACCACGGTCCACCTGATCGGCGCCGGCATCGCCGCACTGCTCGCCCACCCCGACCAGCTCCAGCGGCTGCGGGACGACCCGGCGTTGCTGCCGGACGCCATCGAGGAGTTCCTGCGCTACGACGGACCGGTCAACCCCGGCATCGTCCGCTTCGCACGCGAGGACGTCGAGATCGCGGGCGAGACGATCCCGCGCGGCGCCACCGTGCTGGTGGCCTCCGCCATCGCCGACCGCGATCCGGCGCGGTTCCCGGACCCGGACCGTCTGGACATCACCCGCCGGGACAACGCCCACCTCGCGTTCGGGCACGGAATCCACTACTGCCTGGGCGCGCCGCTGGCCCGGCTGGAGGGGCAGGTCGCCATCGGGACCGCCCTGCGCCGCCTTCCCGGTCTCGCCCTGGCCGTGCCGCCGGGCGAGCTGAGGTGGAGGCCGAGCGTCCTGCGCGGCCCCGAGCACCTGCCCGTCACGTTCACGCCCGGCTCCGTCCCCGACGTGCCGGGCCCGGACACTCCGTCCTGATCCGGACACTGGAACCTGCGCCTGGGCACGGAACCGGCCGCGCCGGGGGCGGTGGAGGCGCTCTTCCCTCGCCGACCTCCTGGGCTACCGCCCGCGCGGCGTCCACCGCGCCCCGAACCGGCCCCGAGCCGTGCGGAGCCGGGGCGTCCGGGCGGCCCGGTTCACAATGTCCAGCCGTGACCGCCGCTGTTGTGGGACAGGGCCAGGACGGCGGTGGTCACGACCAGGTACCGAGTGAGGCGGCCTTGGCGGAACAAGGCCGCCGGTGCCCAGGGGAGCGCCGTGTACCAAGGCATCGTCCACGGCGCCGTGAGGACCCAGGCGAAGGAGAGCGCGAACGGTACGGCGGCGACGGCGGGAGTGTCCTCGGGGATGCGGCGGTGGAGTGCGAAGGCCAGCGCGAGCATCACGAAGGGCCAGAGGACACCGATGGCGGTCGTGGCCGTACGAGGGCCCAGCAACGAGGCGCCCAACTGCTCGAACACCGCCCACAGCGACGGTTGGGAGATCAGGCGTGAGGCGGCGGAGAGCGGGGCGAGGGCGTGCGGGCCGTACGCGCCGTACAGGACGGCCGGCGTCAGCGCGGCAGCGCACGCCTGCCGGGCGGCCTGCCGCCAGGCGCCCGCACGCAGCAGCGGCCAGACCAGTCCGGCGCCGAGCAGGGCGGCACTGATCTTGACACCGCATGCCAGACCGACCAGGCCCCCGACGAGCAGGTCGTGGTGCCATCGGGTGGCCCTGCGGGCGAAGTGGATCGCGCAGACGGCCAGGCACGCGACGATGGTGTCCAGATGCCCGCCGGCGACCAGCACGCCGATCAGGAGCGGGTTGGCGATCCACAGCAGGCCGGCCCGGACCGGATCGTCGGCGGTCCGGATCAGCAGGTAGCCGGTGCCCAGGAACGCGGCCGCGTTGAAGAGCATCAGCGCCCATATCGTCAGCCACGGCCGGTCACCGCCGACGAACGCCCCAGCGGCCTGCCACCACGTCGCGACCGGCCCGTACACGGACGGGGTGGTCCGCCAGCCCTCGCTCACCAGATCGGCGTACACGCCTCCCAGCTGGGCGGGGGTCGTCACGTACGGGTCACCGCCGAGTGCGGCGATTCGGCCGTACGCGGCATAACTGGCCATGTCGGAGGAGCCGACGGGGGTGAGGTTGGCGGCGGCGAACACGGCGAGTGCGCCGACGCGGAACAGCAGCCGCGGGTGCGGCCTCCAGCCCCGCCCATGGGCGCGCAGAAGGGCGAGCGTGCCGAGACACGACAGCACGATGGCCGCGTAGGTGAGCGCCGCTGAGACCGTGCCCGGCATGGCGGGCAATCTGAGCCAGGTGATCGGGACCCTGAGCGTGTTGTGGTTCGGGGCGCTCGCGCCGACCAGCACGAACAGCACGACACCTGCCCCGGCCATCGCCACAGCCGCGTGCGGCCGGGGCTGCTCGGCGGCCGTCGGCCCCGGCCGGGGAGCCGTCCGGATCCGACCCGCGGAACGCGGAGCCCACTGATTGTCGTCGGTCGTCACGGTCACTCGCTGAGTCGCAGTCGGGTGGTGTCGGTCCCGGCCAGGGGCGGGTCCAGGGGACCGCGGACGAAGAGCCGCGCGGCCACCGGGATCCGCACCCGGCCCGATCTTGGAGCCTGGCAGTGGTACGCGGACGAATCAAGTCCGGGATGCGGACGACGCGGCGCCGCGCGAACCGCCCGGGGGCCGGGGCCCTGCGGGGCTCGTCACCCGAGGGCGTGGTCCTCCTCCCGGCCACGGGCCGCCCACAGACCGCGGACATGGCCGAGATGGCGGCTCATCACCGTCCGTACGGCCTCCTCGTCGCGTTCCAGCAGGGCGTCGAGGAGCTCCAGGTGCTCCTGGGCGGAGGCGAGCAGCCGGCCGGACTCCACCAGCGCGGTCAGCCCGTACAGGCGCGACCTCTTGCGCAGGTCACCGACCACCTCGACGAGGTGCGCGTTGCCGGCGAGGGCCAGCAGGCCGAGATGGAAGCGGGTGTCGGCCTCGACGTACGCGATGAGGTCCCCGGCCGCCGCGGCGGCGACGATCTCCCGGGCGGCCGGGCGCAGCGCCTCGAGCGAGACCCGGTCGGCGGTGCGGGCCAGCGCCGCGGTGGTGGGGATCTCGACGAGAGAGCGGATGTGGGTGTACTCGTCGAGCTGCTTCTCGGAGACCTCCGTGACCCGGAACCCCTTGTTGGGGACGGTGTCGACCAGGCCCTCCTTCGCCAGGTCGAGCATGGCCTCGCGCACCGGGGTCGCCGAGACGCCGAAGCGGGCGGCGAGCGTCGGAGCGGAGTACACCTCGCCGGGGCGCAGCTCACCCGCGATCAGCGCGGCGCGCAGGGCGTCGGCCACCCGCTCGCGGTAACTGCTCTTCTTGCCGCCGAGCGTGGGCAGGGCGGGAACGGGGGAGGGGGAGCTGGGGCGCGGGGCGGCCATGGTGTTTCTGTCTCCTCGGCTGTGCAATGTCACGCAGCACCAGTGTCCCGGTGCTCCGGTCTTCCCGTGCGGGGGAGCGGTGGCATGCGCTACAGCACGAACCCCGCCGGGAACGGATCCTCCGGGTCCAGAAGGTACTGTGCCGTGCCGGTGATCCAGGCCCGCCCGGTGAAGCTGGGCAGCACCGCGGGGCGGCCGGCGACCTCCGTGGTCCCGAGCAGGCGTCCGGTGAACCGCGTCCCGATGAAGGACTCGTTCACGAACTCGGTGTGCAGGGGAAGTTCGCGGCGCGCGTACAACTGCGCCATGCGCGCGCTGGTACCCGTACCGCACGGGGAGCGGTCGAACCAGCCCGGGTGGATGACCATGGCGTGCCGGGACAGCCGGGCGGTGGCCCCCGGCGCGTACAGGTGCACGTGGTGGCAGCCGCGGATCGTCGGGTCCTCCGGGTGGACGGGCTCCTCCTCGGCGTTGATCGCCTCCATCAGCGCGAGCCCTGCCGCCAGGATGTCGTCCTTGCGGGCACGGTCGAACGGCAGTCCGAACTCCGCGAGCGGCAGGATCGCGTAGAAGTTGCCGCCGTACGCGAGGTCGTAGGTCACCGTGCGCCCGTCGGCCAGGGTGGCCTTGCGGTCGAGGCCCACGGAGAAGGACGGCACGTTCCTGAGGGTCACCGCCTTGGCGGCGCCGCCGTCGACCGCGACCTCGGCCACGACCAGGCCGGCCGGGGTGTCCAGACGGATGGTGGTCACCGGCTCGACGGCCTCCACCATGCCCGTCTCCACGAGTACGGTCGCGACCCCGATGGTGCCGTGGCCGCACATCGGCAGATAGCCGGAGACCTCGATGTAGACGACGCCCCAGTCGCAGTCGGCGCGGGTGGGCGGCTGCAGGATCGCGCCGCTCATCGCCGCGTGCCCGCGCGGTTCGTTCATCAGCAACTGCTTGACGTCGTCGCGGTGTTCGCGGAACCACAGGCGCCGCTCGTTCATGGTGGCGCCGGGAATCGTGCCGATGCCGCCGGTGATCACCCGGGTGGGCATGCCCTCGGTGTGCGAGTCGACGGCGTGCAGGACGAGCTTGCTGCGCATGACCTGCCTCCCTGTTACGCGAGCCCCGCCGCGACGGCCTTCTCCGTCGCGGCGCGCACGGCCGCCTCCTGCTCGGGCGGCAGCGGCATGCGTGGCGGGCGTACCGGGCCGCCGTAGCGGCCGACGACGTCCATCGACAGCTTGATCGCCTGCACGAACTCCACGCGGGAGTCCCAGCGCAGCAGCGGGTGCAACTGCCGGTACAGCGGCCGCGCGGTGTCCAGATCGCCCTCGACCGCCGCACGGTACAACTGCACCGACGCGCGCGGGAGGGCGTTGGGATAACCGGCCACCCAGCCCTTGGCGCCGGCGACCGCGAGTTCCAGCAGGACGTCGTCGGCGCCGATCAACAGGTCGAGGTCCGGGGCGAGTTCGGCGAGACGGTAGGCGCGGCGCGGGTCGCCCGAGAACTCCTTGACGCCCTGGACGAAGCCCTCGCCGTGCAGCTTCGCGAGCAGTTCGGGGACCAGGTCGACCTTGGTGTCGATGGGGTTGTTGTACGCCACGACCGGCAGGCCCGCCTTCGCGACCTCCTCGTAGTGCGCGAGCACGGACCGCTCGTCGGCACGGTAGGCGTTCGGCGGCAGCAGCATCACCGACTCGCAGCCCGCGTCGCGTGCCTGCTCGGCCCAGCGGCGGGCCTCCGCCGCGCCGTACGCCGAGACGCCGGGCATCACCCGGGCCCCTCCGATCGCGGACACGGCGGTCTCCACGACCCGGGCCCGCTCCTCGGGGGTGAGCACCTGGTACTCGCCGAGCGAGCCGTTCGGCACCACACCGTCGCAACCGTTCTCGACCAGCCAGGAGCAGTGCTCGGCGAACCTGGCGTGGTCGACGGCGAGTTCACGGGTGAGCGGAAGCGCGGTGGCGACGAGAACGCCGCGCCAGGGGCGGTGCTGTGGGACGGTCATACGCGATACCCCATCTCGATGACGTGTGACATGTTATTGAGAGCCCTCCTCGCCCCGGCTGCGGCGGCCCTCCCCGTCCGCACCGCGGCGGCCCGGCTCGCCCGGCCTCCGGGCGCCCTCCCCGCCGGGCTCCCGGCCGACCGCCTCCCCGCTCTCCGCGGCCAGCACCCCCAGCGGCACCGGCAGCGCGAACGGCCTCCGCGCCGCCGTCTCCGCGCACCCGGCGATCCCCGCGACCCCGGGCCCGCACATCCGGCCCTGGCACCAGCCCATCCCGGCGCGCGTCAGCAGCTTCACGGTCCGCAGATCACCGGCGCCCAGCTCCGCGACCGCCTCCCGCACGGCCCCGGCGCGCACCTCCTCGCAACGGCACACCACCGTGTCGTCGGTGACCCGCTCGGCCCAGTGGGCGGGCGGTGCGTACGCGCTGTCGAGGGCCGCGAAGAACCCGCGCAGCGCCGCCCGGCGTCGCACGGCGCGCTCCCATCCCCGGGGATCGGGTGCGGCACCGGCGAGCCGCGCGGCGACGGACCGCCCGGCGATGTGCCCCTCGGCCAGGGCGAGCTCCGCGCCGCCGATGCCGGTGCTCTCGCCCGCCGCCCAGACCCCCGGGACGTCGGTGCGCTGTTCGCCGTCGACGACGACGCTCGTCCCGTCGATACGGCAGCCGAGGCTCTCGGCGAGGTCGGTGTGCGGGACCATGCCGTGCCCGACGGCGAGGGTGTCGCAGGGGACACGGCGCGCGGTCCCGGCCCGGACCCGTCCGCCGGTGTCCAGCGCGGCGACGGTCACCGCCTCCAGCCGGTCGGCGCCGTGCGCCTCGATCACGGTGTGGCGGGCGAGGATCCGCACCCGGTGCCGCAGCAGGCGAGCCGCGTACACCGCCGCCTCCACCGCCTTCCCGGGCTGTGCGGCCAGGGCCCCGGCGTGTCGTACGAAGGCCTTCGGGTCGGCCGACTCCACGAGCGCGGCGACCGTGACCCCCGCCGCCGCCAGCCCGGTCGCCACCGGCAGCAGCAGCGGCCCGCTTCCGGCCACGACCGCCCTGCGCCCCGGCACCGCCAGACCCCCCTTGAGCATGGCCTGCGCACCGCCGGCGGTGACGACCCCGGGCAGCGTCCAGCCGGGGAAGGGCAGCACCCGCTCGTAGCCGCCGGTAGCCAGCAGGACGGCGCCGGCCCGCACGGCGACCGGCTGCTCCTGCTCGGGCCCGGCCAGGGCGTGCACGGTGAAGCCCTCGGGATCCCTTTCCACGCACCACACATGATGTTCCGTCAGGTGGCTGACGTGTCCGGCGGCGAGGTGCCGATCCAGCCCCGTGCGCAGCCGCAGCCAGGTACGCCACTGGTGGTGCAGCGCGTCCGGGCGTCGCGCGCCGAGTGCGGCGGCGGGCTGACGGTAGAACTGGCCGCCCGCCTCGGGAGCGGCGTCCACGAGCGTGACGCGTACGCCCCGCGCGGCCGCCGCGAGAGCCGCGGCGAGCCCCGCCGGACCCGCGCCGATCACCGCCAGGTCAGTCCGCATGCCCCGTCCCCTCCTGCGTACGGATCACATCGCCCGCCCGCACCGGGACCTGGCAAGCCCGTCTGTTCGGCCGGTCGTTGACGGTCACCAGGCAGTCGAAGCACACGCCGATCCCGCAGAACACCCCGCGCGGACGCCCCTCGCGTCGGGTGCTGCGCCAGGAGGTGATGCCCGCCGCCCAGAGCGCCGCGGCCACCGTCTGGCCGGGCAGCGCCTCGATCTCACGGCCGTCGAAGGTGACCGTGAAGGGGGGATCCGGCCGGGCCTCGGTCAACTCCAGTGGATTCACGCGGCCTCCCGCTCGAAACGCTCCGGCCGGAACGGAGCGAGGTCCAGTTCCGTCGCCCTGCCGCTCAGCACCTGCGCGATCAACTGCCCGGTTCCGGGCGCGAGTCCGACGCCGGCCCCCTCGTGGCCGCACGCGTGCAGCAGTCCCGGAACCCTGGGGTCCGGGCCGATGGCGGGCAGATGGTCGGGCAGGTACGGCCGGAAGCCGAGGTAGGCACGCATCGCCCGGACCCGTTCCAGGAACGGGAACAGCCGGGTCGCGCCCGCCGCGAGCGCCCGGACGACCGGAAGGGAGAACGACCGGTCGAAACCGACCCGTTCGCGGCTCGCCCCGATCAGGACGGGTCCCGCGGCCGTGCCCTCGACGACCGGCGAGGTCTGCAGGGCGGCGGAGTCGCTGGCCACGTCCGCGACATAGTCGGCGGCGTACACCTTGTGCCGCACCCGGCGCGGCAGCGGCTCGGTGACGAGCACGAACCCGCGCCGGGGGAGCACCGGCAGGTGCGTGCCCGCCGACGCGGCCACCTCGCCGCCCCAGGTGCCGGCGGCGTTCACGACAGCCGGGGCGTGGATGTCACCACCGGTCGTGCGCACCCCGCGTACCGCGCCGGGCGGCGAGCGCAGCACCTGCGTCACGGTCCGGCCGGTCAGCAGCCGGGCGCCCGAGGCCCGTACCAGGTGCGCGGCGGCAAGCGCGGGCATCACCTGGCGGTCCTGCGGGTACAGCACGCCGCCCGCGAGGTCCGGGGCCAGGTACGGTTCCAGTTCCCGGAGTCGGTCGGGGGCGACGTCGACCGCCTCCACCCCGGCGGCCCGCTGGCGCGAGGCGAAGTCCGCCAGGGCGGTGAGCCCCTCGGAGGCCGAGGCGACGACGACACCGCCCTTGGGCTCGTACTCGATCGACGGCCCGAACTCCTCGGCCAGCCGCGCCCACAATCGCAGCGAGTACAGGGCGAGTTCGAGTTCGGGCCCGGGTTCCTTGTCGGAGACGAGCAGATTGCCCTCGCCGGCGCCGGTCGTACCGCCGGCCACGGGGCCACGGTCCACGAGGACCACGTCCAGACCGGCCCGGGCGGCATACAGCGCGCAGGCGGCGCCCACCATCCCGGCGCCCACGACCACGACATCGCAGGTCAGTCGCTGGCTCACGGCAGTACTATGTCACATGGTTCTCGTCTCGACGCAAGCCCGCCGCCGCCCTGGATGTGCCCCGCGCGGTGGACTCCCCGACTCCTCCGGTCCGCCGCCCTTGACTTGAAGCGCGCTCCAAGCTGAACACTCCCGTCCGGGCCCGAGCCTCGGGTCCGGACGGGAGGATCACCATGAAGTACCGCACGATCGGCACCGACCCGAAGACCCGTCGTGAGGTGAGCGTGCTCGCGCTCGGCGCGATGATGTTCGGCTCCCGGACGGACGAGAAGACCGCCTTCGCCGTGCTCGACCGCTATGTCGAGGCCGGCGGGAACTTCATCGACACGTCCGACAACTACGCGTTCTGGGTCGACGGCAGCCAGGGCGGGCAGAGCGAGGAACTGCTCGGCCGCTGGCGCCGCAGCCGCGGCATCGGCGACGAGATCGTGATCGCCACCAAGCTCGGCGCTCGCCCGCTGGCCCCCGGCACGAGCTACGTCGACAACGCCGAGGGCCTGTCCGCGAAGGTGATACGGGAGTCGGCCGAGCGCAGCAGGGAACGCCTCGGCGTCG
Source organism: Streptomyces sp. NPDC028331 (assembly GCF_055565775.1). Lineage (NCBI taxonomy): Bacteria > Bacillati > Actinomycetota > Actinomycetes > Kitasatosporales > Streptomycetaceae > Streptomyces > Streptomyces sp. NPDC028331. The sequence continues at coordinate 203,064 of NZ_JBVHTR010000007.1, forward strand.
ACCGCCTGGATCTGCTGTACGCGCACATCGAGGACCACACGGTGCCGCTGCGCGAGACCGTCGAGGGGTTCGCCGAGCTGGTGGCGGAGGGGACGGTCGGCCTGCTCGGGGTGAGCAACCACGCGGTCTGGCGGGTGGAGCGGGCCCGCGCCCTCGCGGCCGCGGCGGGACTTCCCGGCTACGAGGTGCTGCAGTACCAGCACAGCCATCTGCGCCCGCGGACCGACATACCCGAGGAGATCTTCCCGGACGGCAGCCTCGGCGGCACCACCGCGGAGCTGCTGAGCTATCTGCGCGCCGAGCCGGACCTGACCCTGGTCGCGTACTCACCCCTGCTCAAGGGCGCCTACGTGCGGCAGGACGTCCCGTTGCCCCGGGACTACGACCACCCGGGCACCCCGGAGCGGCTGGCGGTGCTGCGGGAGGTGGCGCGGGAGACCGGAGCGAGTGTCAACCAGGTCGTGCTGGCCTGGCAGATCGGCGGCGGCCTGCCGGTGATCCCGCTGGCCGGAGCGTCGTCGGTGGCGCAGTTGGAGGAGAATCTGGCGGCGGTGGACCTCGAACTGACGGGGGAGCAGAGGGCGCGGCTGGACGCGGCGTACTGAGAGGGCGGGGCCGCCGGCCCGGGAGGCCGGGCCGGCGGCCCCGTCGCTCACGCCAGACAGCCGACGTGCGCCAGCGCCTGCTTGAGCAGGACTCCCTGGCCGCCCGGCATCTCGTTCTGCACCACGGCCGAGGCGGCCTCCTGGGGGCTGAACCACTCGAGATCGAGCGCGTCCTGGCGGGGGCGGCAGTCACCGGCCACGGGCACGATGTAGGCGAGCGCCACCGCGTGCTGGCGAGGGTCGTGGAAGGGGGTTATCCCCTGCGTGGGGAAGTACTCGGCGACGGTGAAGGGCTGCAGGGACGGCGGGACACGGGGCAGCGCCACCGGTCCGAGGTCCTTCTCGAGGTGGCGCAGCAGGGCGTCGCGGACCCGTTCGTGGTGCAGCACCCGTCCCGAGACCAGGGTGCGGCTGACGGTCCCGTCGGGCCCTATCCGCAGCAGCAGTCCGATGCTGGTCACTTCACCGCTGTCGTCGACGCGCACCGGCACGGCTTCCACGTACAGGATCGGCATGCGGGCACGCGCCAGCTCGAGTTCGTCGGGTGTCAGCCAGCCGGGCGTGGTTTCGGTCGTGTCAGGCATTGCCCGATCGTACGGTCAACGCGCCGCGAGCGGGTGCGTGTCACACCAGGTCAGACGCAAGTCACACCCGTGGCACGCGGTCGGCCGCCCACTGGGTCCGCTGTCCCCGCACGGGCGAAATCAGGTCGGTGAAGGGAAGGTGACGGTCGGGGGACGGGACGGAACGGGGCGGGGCGGGGAGGACGGCGTCAGGTGACGATGCGGTACCGGTGCTCCGGACGCCCCGTCGCCCCGTACCGGAGCTCCAGCCGGACCATGCCCTCCTTGACGAGGTAGGACAGGTACCGCTGCGCCGTCGCGCGGGAGACCCCCGTGAGTTCGGCGGCCTCGGCCGCCGACACGGGACCGCAGGCGGAGCGCAGCGCCTGATGGACGAGGGTCAGGGTGGGCGCGGAGTGCCCCTTGGCCGGCACCCGCGGGACGGCCGGCGGCCGGGCGGCGCTGAACAGGGCGTCCACATCGGCCTGGTCGGTCTCGGCGGCCGGTCCCAGCGCATCCACACGGTGCTGGAGTTCACGGTAGGCGGTCAGCCGTCCGGCGAGGTCGGGGGAGCCGAAGGGCTTGACGAGGTAGCCCACGGCGCCCAGTTTCATCGCGGTGCGGACCGATTCGATGTCCCGGTCCGCTGTGATCATGAACGCGTCCGGCCGGGAGCCGCCCTCGTCGCCGGTGAGCCGGCGCAGCACATCGAGCCCGCTGCCGTCCGGCAGGAAGATGTCGAGCAGGAGCAGGTCCGGGTGCAGGGTGCGCACCGCCTCCAGGGCGTCTGCCACGGTCGCCGCCTCGCCGACCACCTCGAAGCCCTGGACCCGGCTCACGTACTCGCTGTGGATGTGGCTCACCCGGAAGTCGTCGTCCACCACCAGGGTGCGGATCATCAGCGGTCGCCTCCCACCGGCAACGCCGTCGTGAACAGTGCTCCTTGCGGCGCGGGGGCCGAGTCCGGCAGCGGCAGGACGACGGTGAAGACCGCACCCGGGCCCTCGCTGACGGTGACCGTGCCGCCGTGCCGCTGCACCAGCCGGTGCACCAGGGCGAGCCCCAGGCCGCGCCGGGCGGTGCCGCGCTCGGGCCGGGTCGACCAGCCGTCCTCGAAGATCGCCTCGGCGGCGCCGGGCGGGATCCCCGGCCCGGTGTCCGCCACCCTCACGGTCACGTGGCCGCAGTCCTCGGCAAGAGTGAGGCGAACCTGACGGCCGCCCGCCGGGGGCGGTCCGTCGCCGGCGGCGTCGACCGCGTTGTCCAGCAGGTTGCCGACGATCGTCAGCAACCGGCGCAGATGCGGCGGGTTCTGGCCGAGCTCGGAGTCCTCGTCGAGCACGATCCGCACCCCGCGTTCGGCGGCGACCGTGGTCTTGGCCACGATCAGCCCGACCATCAGCGAGTTGCCGATCCGTCTGCGCACCGACTCGGTCAGCGCCTGCGCGGCCCCGGCCGATCCGACGGCGAACTCGTACGCCGCGTCGTGGTCCCCGATGTCCAGCAGTCCGGCCAGGGTGTGCATCCGGTTGGTGAACTCGTGCTGCTGGGCCCGCAGTGCGTCGGTGAGCCCGCGCACGGAGTCCAGTTCGCGCAGCAGTCCGATCAGCTCGGTGCGGTCGCGTACGGTGACCACCGCGCCGAGTTCGCGGCCGCGCAGCGTGACCGGCATGCGATTGACGACGAGGCAGTGTTCGTCGGTCAGGACGCTGACGTCGGTGCCGCTCAGGGTGCCGTCCAGCGCGCGCCGCAGCCGGCCGTCGGGCAGCACCTCGTCGAGCCTGCTGCCCAGCGCGGTGCCGAGCCCGAGCAGTCGCCGGGCCTCGTCGTTGACCACGGTGACCCTGCCGTCGGGGTCGAAGGCGACCACGCCCTCCCGGATGCCGTGGAGCATCGCCTCGCGATCCTGGAAGAGCCCGGCGATCTCCTCCAGTTCGAGGCCGAAGGTGGTGCGCTTCAACCGCCGCGCCAGCAGATACGCGGCCGCCGAACCGAGCGCGGTGGCGATCGCCGCGTACAGGCCGAACGTGGGCAGCTCACGCCACAGCTCGCCCAGCACGTACCGCTCCGGAAGACCTGCGGACACCTCGCCGACCAGCTTGCCCGACGGCCCGTACAGGGGCGCCTTGGCGTTGGCGGACCGCCCGGTGGCGCCCTGGTCGCTGCCGACCCGCGGACGGCCGTCCAGCACGACGATCGGCTCGTTCACCGGCTCGCCGATGAGCTGCGGCATGGGGTGCGAGTGACGGATGCCGCGCAGGTCGAGCACGACCACGTACGACGCCCCCGAGGCCTTCCGGATCCGTTCGGCGGCGGTCTGCACCACGCCGTCGTCGGTGCCCTTCTCCATGGCGAGACGGATCTGCGGCTCGGCGGCCGTGGTCTGCGCGATGGCCAGCGCCCGCTGCTCGTAGGAACGGTCGAGCTCGCCCCGCTGTGCGAAGGCGAACAGCGCGAAGCCGATCACACCGGTGAGAGCGAGGATGAAGAGCTGGTTGGCGAGGATCCGGGCGGAGAGCTTCCCTCTGCCGCCGCGGGCGATCCAGGTACGGATGGGCATCACAGGCGCCTCTTTGCCCCCGTCGTATGTCGTCTCGGTCCGGCCCCTGCGCCGGACCCGCGTGGCGTGATTGTGCCTGATGGCCGAAATTCTGCCCACCCCCGTATCGCTGAGCAGAACGAGCAGAACCCCGGGTTACGCGGCTATCGCGGGATAGCTGTGAAACAGCGACGTAACACCGGGTGGCCTCTAGCGTCTGCCTTCACCCGCTCCCGACGAGGTGCGGAACTCGACCCGACGAGGTGTGGCACTCGCCCCTCGAGGCGTGGAAGGAGACGGCCCCCCATGGCTTCGCGAAACGATGTCGCGAAGAGCCCGATCACCGGTGCGGCGACCGCAGGCGCAGCAGCGCGTGAGGATGCGCGCATCGAGATCTCCGGGCTCACCAAGCGATTCCTGACCCCCGCCGGTGAGGTGTTCACGGCACTGCAAGACGTGTCGTTCACCGTGGAGCCGGGCCAGTTCTGCGCGGTGGTCGGCCCGACCGGCTGCGGCAAATCGACGACGCTGAGCATGGTGTCTGGGCTGGACCGGCCGAGCGAGGGATCGGTCAGGGTCGGCGGCCGTGAGGTGGACGGCATCACGGACGGCGTCAGCTTCATGTTCCAGGCCGATGCGCTGCTGCCCTGGAAGACCGTCCTCGGCAACGTGCTGATGGGTCCGGTCTTCCGCGGCGTTCCCAAGCAGCAGGCACAGGCCTCGGCGCGCGACTGGCTGCGCCGGGTGGGCCTGTCCGGCTTCGAGGACCGCTACCCGCACCAGCTCTCCGGCGGTATGCGCAAGCGCGTGGCGATGGCCGCGGCGCTGATCAACGAACCCAAGATCCTGATCATGGACGAGCCGTTCGGTGCCCTCGACGTGCAGACCAAGGCGATCATGTCGACCGAGTTGCTGGCCCTGTGGGAGCAGATCCGTCCGTCGGTCGTCTTCATCACCCACGACCTCGACGAGGCCGTGGCACTCGCGGACCGGGTCGTCGTCATGACGTCCAGCCCCGGGTCGGTCAAGGCGGTGTTCGACATCGACCTGCCGCGCCCGCGCGGCTCGGTCCAGGAGATCCGCTTCGAGCCCCGCTTCATCGAACTGCAGCACCAGATCTGGGACACGCTGCGCGAGGAGGTGGAGCGCGCCTACGCACGCACCGCAGGAGGTAAGGCATGACCACGACGTCCACCGCTCCCGCCGCTCCGGTCAACGGCGGCCAGGTATCGGCCGCCGCCGCGGCCAAGAGCGCCGTCCGACGCCGCGTCGCGCTGGTGTGGGCGGGCCGCATCGGCCTCGCGGTCGTCGTCATCGGCGGCTGGCAGGCGTTCACCACGTGGGGGATCGTCGACCCGTTCTTCTTCGGGCAGCCGTCCGGCATCGCCAAGCGGCTGGTCGACCTCTTCCAGAACGGCACCGAGTTCGGGTCCTTCTACTCGAACATCTGGACCACGATCCAGGAGGCGCTCGCCGGCTTCGCCGTCGGGTCCGTCACCGGAGTGATCTTCGGTGTCGCGCTGGGACAGAGCCGGTTCCTCTCCGACGTGCTCGGCCCCTACATCAAGATGGTCAACGCGATCCCGCGCATCGTCCTCGGCTCGATCTTCATCGTCGCCTTCGGTATCGGTGTGACCCCGAAGATCCTGCTCGCCGCGGTGCTGGTGTTCTTCATCGTCTTCTTCAACGCCTTCCAGGGCGTCCGTGAGGTCGACCGCAACATCCTCGCCAACGCCAGGGTGCTCGGCGCCTCGCAGATGCAGATCATCCGCCACGTCATCGTGCCCTCCGCACTCACCTGGATCATCGCGAGCCTGCACAGCGCCTTCGGCTTCGCCATCGTCGGCGCGCTGGTCGGCGAGGTACTGGGTGCGCAGAGCGGCCTCGGCCTGGTCATCAAGACCGCGCAGAACAACTTCGACCCCAACGGCGTGTTCGCCACGATGCTCGTCATCTCGGTCATCGTGCTCGGCGCCGAGTGGCTGATCGGCAAGCTCGAGCACCGGCTGCTGTCCTGGCGCCCGCCGTCCCCTTCCGAGACCGCGAACGCCCTCTGATTCCGCGCCTCCCCGTCCCCTCCGCTCCTCCCCCGTCCCACCTCAGAAAAGGAATGTGGCCAGCCATGTCAAGACGATCCGCCACCGTCACCGCGTCCCTCCTCACCGTCCTCGCCCTCGGCACGGCCTCCGCCTGTTCCAGCGGCTCCCACAGCGGCTCCCAGAGCGTCGGCAGCTCGGGTGGTGTGCCCACGGTGAAGCTCATGGTCGGCGGCATCGACAAGCAGATCTACCTGCCGTACCAGCTCGCCCAGGACCTGGGCTTCTACAAGAAGTACGGCGTCGACGTCCAGCTCAGCACCGAGCAGGACGGCGGTGTCGGCGCCGAGGAGGCCATGGCCTCGGGGCAGGTGGACATGGCGGGCGCCTGGTACAACCACACGATCGAGTTCCAGGCGAAGGGCAAGGCGGTCGAGGACGTCGTCCAGCTCTCCGGCGCGCCCGGCGAACGCGAGATGTGCTCCAAGAAGGCAGGCGTCACCTCGGGCGCCGACTTCAAGGGCAAGACACTGGGCGTCACCGACCTCGGTTCGGGCACCGACACCCTCACCCAGTTCCTGGCCGCCAAGAAGGGCGTCAAGACCAGCGAGTTCCACCGGATCGGGGTCGGCGCCGGCTCCACCGCGATCGCCGCGCTGCAGAACGGCAAGGTCGACTGCGTCATGACGACGCAGCCCACGGTCGCCGCGATCCAGAAGAAGGGCGTCGGCACCTCCGCGATCGACCTGGCCACCACGCAGGGCGCCACGGAGGCGATGGGCGGTGCGTACCCCGCGGCCAGTGTGCTCGCTCGCACCGACTGGGTGAACCAGAACAAGGCCACCGTGCAGAAGGTCGTCGACGCGCTGGTCGCCACCATGCACTGGATCAACACGCACAGCGCGGCCGACATCGCGAACAAGCTCCCCGCGTCGTTCGTGCAGAACCAGTTGGTCACCAAGGCCGACTACATCACGGCCCTGACCGAGGACAAGGGGCAGTTCCTGCCGGACGGCATCATGCCGGCCGGCGGTCCGAAGACCTCGCTGGCGACGGAGAAGCTGGTCGGCAACGTGAAGGGATCGGTGGACCTCAGCAAGACGTTCACCAACGACTTCGCCATCCAGGCCAACAAGACCGAGGGCTTCAAGACGACCACGACCCCTGCCGGGCCGAACGGCTGAGCCCGCGGCACCGACACGACGTCGCCCCGCCTGCCCGCATCAGCGGCAGGCGGGGCGGTGCCATGTCACACGGCGGCCGGGTCGCTTCGCACATCGCGTCGCGAGACCGCCAGATAGGTCACGAAGCCGAGGATCGCGACGGTCCACGACAGGGTGACCGGGCCCAGGCCCCAGTCCAGCCCGCCCCGACTGTGAGGCACGGCCATCCAGTCGGCGATCGACGCGCCGAGGGGACGGGTGATGACGTACGCGGCCCAGAACGCGGGCACCGCGCCCAGCAGTCGCCCGCGGTGGGCCACCGCGGGCACACAGATCGCGACGGCGTACAGAACGACGGACCCCAGGTAGCCGAGGCCGATCGTGGCGCTCAGGTCGCCCGCGGCCGTACCGAGCGCGAACGTGGCGAGCACGGCCGCCCAGTAGAACGTCTCGCGGCGGCGGGTGGAGATGCTGTGGATGGACAGGGTCCGCTCGCTCGCGTACCACAGGGCGAAGACGGCGGCCAGCGCCACCAGGAACAGCGGCGTCGAGAGCGTGTAGGGAACGCCGAGGCCCACGTGCAGGACGTCGGCGGCCATCGTGCCGAACACGCTGACCATGACGATGGCGGTCCAGTAGATCCAGGCCACGTACCGGCGGACCGCGAACTGCAGCACCAGAGACCCCAGCAGGGCGAGGGCGCCGAGGCCGACCGCGGGAATCGGGCCGAGCAGATGGGCAAGGTAGTCGGAGGCGGTCTCGCCCATTCCCGTGGTGAGAACCTTGATGATCCAGAAGTAGACGGTCACTTCCGGCACCTTGTTCGCCATCCCGCGTATCCGGGGGTGGGCGTGGGGCCGGTCATCAAGGACGTGCTCAGTGCTCATGGCACGCACGATGACATGGCGAACTGCTGTGCACCCAGATGCCTTTGCCATTGCTTTGGCGCTTCGTGTGCATGAATTGCCCCAGCGTTTCCCCTGGTGGCGGCCCTGTGTTCGCGCTCGGGCCGAGGCCCCCTCCATCTCGCCCCTCGGCCGCCGCCCTCTCGAAGTGCGGACCTCCCTCTTGACGCGGGCCGGAGCCGGATCGACACTCCAAGGAAGATTTCCTAGTGAACTGGTAGGGAAAAATGGGGCGCCTGGAGCCGGTCGTCAGCCGTGTTCACCGCGCGCGCCGGCAGCCCCTCCTGCTGACCTCCCGCCGGCACATCGATCTGCTGCGCGTCTGCAGCGCGAGCAGCCCTCTGCGCTGATCCGGCGGAACCACGCCGCGCCCCCGCCACCCCGCGCCGTTCGCGCCGGGGAGCGCCGCCCGCCCGTGGGCAACCAGCCCATCCCCCCCGCGTCCCAGAACCCCGGGAGAGACATGTCCGCCCATGCCCTGACCGCACTCGCGTCCGCGCAGCCCGTCCCGGCCTTCCGCGGCCGGATCGGCTGCGACGCGCGAAGCGGCCACTACGCCGTACCGCGCCGCTACCGCCTCCACCTGTCCCTGGCCTGTCCGCACTGTCTGCGCATAGCCATCACGCACAGCCTGCTCGGCCTCGAGGACGTCTGCCCCGTGACGCTGCTGCCCGCGGTGCCCGACGGACCCGGCGGCGGGTACTCCGCGCTGCGTCCGCTCTACGAGGCCAGCGCGCACCGCTACCCCGGGGCGGCCCTGGCCCCGGTGCTCAGCGACGACTGGTCGGGCCGGATCGTCAGCACGCACGCTCCGGACATCATGCGCGACCTGGCGCGGCACTTCGGCGCGGACCGCCCCGCCCTGTATCCGCAGGGGTCGGACGCCGAGATCGCAGGCGTCCAACGGCTGTGCGAACAGGGCATCGACGCGGCCGCCCAGCGTGCCGGACGCGCCGACGCCGACGCGGACGAACGGGACGCCGCGCTCGCCTCGCTGCTGTGCACCCTCCGCTCGCTGGAGGGCCGGCTCGCGCGTCAGGACCACCTGCTCGGCGACCGGCTCACCGCCGCGGACGTGGAGGTGTGGGTCAGCCTGGTGCAGCTCGACGCCGTACACCGCTGGCACCTGGACGCCGCCGCGGTGCACCGCATCGCCGACCACCCGCACCTGTGGGCGTACGCGCGCAGGCTGGCCGCCCACCCCGCCTTCGGCCCCCACCTCGACCACGTCGGCATCGCCCGGCGGCACCACGCGCACTGCCGGGGACTCGAGGCCGCGGGCGCCGCGGTGCAGATCCTGGACTGGGCCTCGTACATCCCCGACAACGGTGCGGACCACACCCGTTGACACGGCGAAAGGTGCTGCCGAGCACGTATCACCCGCTGGACGCACGGTGACATCGCCTGCGGCGCCCGGACCGCGACGGCACCTGTCCGGCGCCGACCGGCGGCAAGAGGCCCGGGCTGCCGCTCGGCAACTCCTGACCGAGGGGATCGCAGGAGTGCGGAACAGCCGGCGGCGCCGAACCGTTGTCACCGACGACGAGCCGCGCGCCACGACGGCCACGGGGACGGAGGTGACGGACGTGACCCGTACCGTGCACGTCCGCGCCCTGACCCCGTCCCGCCGTCCGCTTCTGCACTCCCGCGCCCACATCGATCTGCTGCGCGTGGCCGGCGCGCTCTGTCGCTCCTGACCGTTCCCTGGGGGCACCCCCGGCCGGAGGCCGGGGGACTTCGACCCGGGTCGGCCCCGTCCCGCCGCGCCCCCACGGGTGAGGCCGGCGTTCCCTACGGACCTTCAGGAAGGCACCCTCGTGTCCTCATCTCCCTCCCCTTCTCCTCTGCACCTCGCCGTCGCGCTCGACGGCACCGGCTGGCACCCCGCCTCCTGGCGCGAGCCGGCGGCGCGGCCGCAGGAGCTGTTCACGGCCGGATACTGGGCCGACCTCGTGGCGGAGGCCGAGCGCGGCCTGCTCGACTTCGTGACCTTCGAGGACGGCCTGGGCCCGCAGTCCTCGCACTTCCTGGACCCGGACGAGCGCACCGACCAGGTACGCGGACGTCTGGACGCCGTGCTCATCGCCTCCCGTGTCGCACCGCTGACCCGTCACATAGGGCTGGTGCCGACTGTGGTGGCCACCCACACGGAGCCGTTCCATATCTCCAAGGCGATCGCCACCCTGGACTATGTGAGCACCGGGCGTGCGGGCCTGCGCGTGCAGATCACCGCGCGCCCGCACGAGGCCGCGCACTTCGGCCGCCGTACGATCCCGCGCATCGACGCCTACGACAGCCCGGCCGCACAAGGCCCGCTCACCGACCTGTTCGACGAGGCCGCCGACTACGTCGAGGTCGTGCGGCGCCTGTGGGACAGCTGGGAGGACGACGCGGAGATCCGGGACGTCGCCACCGGCCGTTTCATCGACCGCGACAAGCTGCACTACATCGACTTCGAAGGCAGGTTCTTCAGCGTCAAGGGCCCGTCCATCACACCCCGGCCGCCGCAGGGCCAGCCGCTCGTCACCGCTCTCGCCCACCAGACCGTCCCCTACCGGCTGGTGGCCCGTCAGGCCGACGTCGGCTACGTCACCCCGCACGACGTCGCCCAGGCCCGTGCGATCGTCGCCGAGATCCGCGCGGAGCAGGCGAGGGCGGGGCGGGCCGCGGAGCCGCTGCACGTCTTCGGCGACCTCGTGGTCTTCCTGGACGACGACCCCGCAACGGCCGCGGACCGCAAGAACCGCCTCGACGACCTCGCCGGACACCAGTACACCGGCGACGCCCGCGTCTTCACCGGCAGCCCCGCCCAACTCGCCGACCTGCTGGAGGAGTTGCGGTCCGCCGGACTGACCGGCTTCCGGCTGCGTCCGGCCGTCCTCGGCCATGACCTCCCGCAGATCACCCGAGGGCTGGTGCCCGAACTCCAGCGCCGCAACGCCTTCCGGCGCGCCTACGAGGCCGACACCCTGCGCGGACTGCTCGGGCTCGCCCGCCCCGCCAACCGCTACTCCCCAGCAGCCGCAACCGTCTGAGCCGGAGGGACCGCACCCCCATGAGCAAGCCGCAGAAACAGATCCACCTGGCCGCCCACTTCCCCGGCGTCAACAACACCACGGTGTGGAGCGACCCGGCCGCCGGCAGCCACATCGAGTTCCGTTCCTTCGTGCACTTCGCGCAGACCGCCGAACGCGCCAAGTTCGACTTCCTGTTCCTCGCCGAGGGCCTGCGCCTGCGGGAACAGGGCGGGAAGATCTACGACCTGGACGTCGTCGGCCGTCCCGACACCTTCACCGTGCTCGCCGCACTGGCCGCGGTCACCGATCGCATAGGTCTGGCCGGCACCATCAACTCCACCTTCAACGAGCCCTACGAGGTGGCCCGCCAGTTCGCCAGCCTCGACCACCTCTCCGGCGGTCGCTCGGCGTGGAACGTCGTCACCTCCTGGGACGCCTTCACCGGCGAGAACTTCCGCCGCGGCGGCTTCCTGCCGCAGGAGGAGCGCTACTCGCGCGCCAAGGAGTTCCTGGCCACGGCGAACGAACTGTTCGACTCCTGGCGGGGGGACGAGATCATCGCCGACCAGGCCACCGGCACCTTCCTGCGGGACGCACAGGCCGGTGCCTTCGTGCACCGGGGCAGGCACTTCGACATCCACGGCCGGTTCAACGTCCCGCGCTCACCGCAGGGCCGCCCGGTGATCTTCCAGGCCGGAGACTCCGACGAGGGCCGCGAGTTCGCCGCCGCCGGCGCCGACGCGATCTTCAGCCGGCACGCCGAGCTCGAGGCGGGCCGGGCCTTCTACGCCGACGTGAAGTCCCGCCTCGCCAAGTACGGCCGCCGCCACGACCAACTCTTGATCCTGCCCGCCGCCACCTTCGTGCTCGGCGACACCGACGCCGAGGCCGAGGAACTCGCCGGGGAAGTGCGCCGGCAGCAGGTCAGCGGCGCCACGGCCATCAAACACCTGGAGTTCGTCTGGAACCGGGACCTGTCGGTGTACGACCCCGACGGCCCGCTGCCCGACGTCGACCCGATCGTGAGCGAGGAGCACATCTCCCGCGGCCGCGCCCAGGTGCGCATGTACCGCGACCCGCTGGCCACCGCCCGTGAGTGGCGGGAGCTGGCGGCAGCGAACGACTGGTCCATCCGCGACCTGGTCATCCACACCGGCAACCGGCAGACCTTCGTCGGCTCCCCGCTCACCGTGGCGAAGACCCTCAACGAGTTCGTGCAGGCCGACGCGTCCGACGGCTTCATCCTCGTCCCGCACATCACCCCCGGCGGCCTGGACGACTTCGCCGACAAGGTCGTCCCCCTCCTCCAGGAGCAGGGCGTCTTCCGCACGGACTACGAGGGCACGACCCTGCGCGACCACCTGGGCCTGGCCCACCCGGACGAGGAGCGCGGCGTGCGGGTGGCGTCCTGAGGTTCCGGCGAAGATCGCCGCGGGCGCGGGCGCGGGCGCGGGGGACGGCGTCACGCTTTCCCCCGAGCCGATGCCCGGCGAGTCCGGGAGACGCGACCGCCCCGCCCGGGAGAGAGCCCGGGCGGGGCGGTGGCGCGGAAGGGGATCGGGCCCCTTAGGTCAGCTCAGGGACGCCAGCGCCTCGTTCCAGGTCGCCGACGGGCGCATGACCTCGGCGGCCTTCGCCGGGTCGGGCTGGTAGTAGCCGCCGATGTCGGCCGGCTTGCCCTGGACGGCGATCAGCTCCTCGACGATCTTCTGCTCGTTGGCGGTGAGCGTCTCGGCGAGCGGGGCGAACGCCTTGGCGAGGTCCGCGTCGTCGGTCTGCTTGGCCAGCTCCTGCGCCCAGTACAGGGACAGGTAGAAGTGGCTGCCGCGGTTGTCGATGCCGCCGACGCGGCGGGTCGGGGACTTGTCCTCGTTGAGGAAGGTCGCCGTGGCACGGTCGAGGGTGTCGGCCAGGACCTGGGCACGGGCGTTGCCCGTGACCTTCGCGTACTGCTCGAAGGCCGGCACCAGGGCGAAGAACTCACCCAGGGAGTCCCAGCGCAGGTAGTTCTCCTTGACGAGCTGCTGGACGTGCTTCGGGGCGGAGCCGCCGGCGCCGGTCTCGAACAGGCCGCCGCCCGCCATCAGCGGGACGACCGACAGCATCTTGGCGCTGGTGCCCAGCTCCAGGATCGGGAACAGGTCGGTCAGGTAGTCGCGCAGCACGTTGCCGGTGACGGAGATGGTGTTCTCGCCGCGGCGGATCCGCTCCACGGACAGCTTGGTCGCCTCGACCGGAGCGAGGATCCGGATGTCCAGGCCCTCGGTGTCGTGCTCCTGCAGGTACTGCTCGACCTTGGCGATCAGGTTGGCGTCGTGGGCGCGGGTCGCGTCCAGCCAGAAGACGGCCGGGTCGCCGGTGGCGCGGGCACGGGTCACGGCCAGCTTCACCCAGTCGCGGATCGGGGCGTCCTTGGTCTGGCAGGCGCGGAAGATGTCACCGGCGGAGACGGTCTGCTCGATGACCACGTTGCCGTTGCCGTCGACCAGCCGGACCGTGCCCGTGGTCGGGATCTCGAACGTCTTGTCGTGGCTGCCGTACTCCTCGGCCTTCTGCGCCATCAGGCCGACGTTCGGAACCGAGCCCATGGTGGCCGGGTCGTAGGCGCCGTTGGCGCGGCAGTCGTCGATCACGGCCTGGTAGACGCCCGCGTAGCTGGAGTCCGGCAGCACCGCGAGGGTGTCGTGCTCCTGGCCGTCCGGGCCCCACATGTGGCCGGAGGTGCGGATCATGGCCGGCATGGAGGCGTCGACGATCACGTCGGACGGGACGTGGAGGTTGGTGATGCCCTTGTCGGAGTCGACCATGGCCAGATCCGGGCCCTCGGCGAGCTCGGCGTCGAAGGAGGCCTTGATCTCGTCGCCGTTCGGCAGGGCCTCAAGACCCTTGAAGATCCCGCCCAGACCGTCGTTCGGGGTCAGACCGGCCGCGGCGAACGTCTCGCCGTACTTCGCGAACGTCTTCGGGAAGAAGGCGCGCACCACGTGACCGAAGACGATCGGGTCGGAGACCTTCATCATCGTGGCCTTCAGGTGCACGGAGAACAGGACGCCCTCCTCCTTGGCCTTGGCGACCTGCGCCGTGAGGAACTCGCGCAGGGCGGCGACGCGCATCACGGAGGCGTCGACGACCTCGCCCTCGAGGACGGGCACCGACTCGCGCAGCACGGTGGTGGTGCCGTCGTCGCCCTTCAGCTCGATGCGCAGCGAACCGGCCTCGGAGATGACCACGGACTTCTCGGTGGAGCGGAAGTCGTCCACGCCCATGGTCGCCACGTTCGTCTTGGAATCGGAGGTCCAGGCGCCCATGCGGTGCGGGTGGCTCTTGGCGTAGTTCTTGACCGAGGCGGGGGCCCGGCGGTCGGAGTTGCCCTCGCGCAGGACCGGGTTCACGGCGGAGCCCTTGACCTTGTCGTACCGGGCGCGGATCTCCCGCTCCTCGTCCGTCTTCGGCTCGTCCGGGTACTCCGGCAGCGCGTAGCCCTTGCCCTGCAGCTCGGCGATGGCCGCCTTGAGCTGGGGTACGGACGCCGAGATGTTCGGCAGCTTGATGATGTTGGCCGCGGGGGTCTTGGCCAGCTCGCCCAGCTCGGTGAGGTCGTCGTTGATCCGCTGGTCCTCGTTCAGGTACTCCGGGAAGACCGCGAGGATGCGCCCGGCCAGCGAGATGTCACGGGTCTCGACGGCGACACCCGCCTTCCCGGCGTAGGCCTTGACCACCGGCAGGAAGGAATACGTCGCCAGGGCCGGGGCCTCGTCAGTGTGCGTGTAAATGATGGTCGAGTCAGTCACCGGGTGCTCCGCTCCACGTCTGCAACATTGCTCGACATCAAGATATCTCGTAGGCGGACCCCGCTCGACAGTGGCCTGCGCCACGGACGCCCCGATGCCGGTCTCAGGACGCCTCCGCCGCCTCGCGCTCGATCCAACGGCAGATCACGGCGACCACGTAGGCGTGCTCCGCGCGGCTCAGCTCCCGCCCCTTGGGGATCCCGTGCCAGCGCTCCAGGCAGGTGCGGCAGCAGGTCGCGGTCGCGTGCTGGGCGACGAAGACCGGGTGGCCCCGGTAGGGGGTCTGCCTGCCGTCCTTGTACGGTTCGGCGGGCGCCAGACGCTTCGCTACGAGGTCGTAGGCGTGCCAGCGGATCGTGGCGGGGCCCCTCAGCCGGGCCGTGGCCAGGTCGCGCCCGCGCAGACGGAACTTCGCGCGGAACGGCTGGCGCGCGACCGCGTCCAGCTTCTGGTCGAGCGAGCGGGCCGCCGGAGCCGGAGTGGGGGATTCTGACGAAGACATCATGCTCTCTCGAGCATAGAACCGCCGGTCGTCCGACCGCCGCCCACCCGACTCCGGCCCGGCCGGCCCGACCGTGGCCTTAACCGGCCTCGACCACCCGGTCCTCGCCGCTGCGCTGCGGCGGGATGACGACCGAGCCCTGCTGGAGCGCCACCGTCCGCGTCGGCGCCGGAATGCGGATGCCCTCGGCCCGGTACCGCTTGTGCAGGCGCTTGATGAACTCGTGCTTGATCCGGTACTGGTCGCTGAACTCGCCGACGCCGAGGATCACCGTGAAGCCGATGCGCGAGTCGCCGAAGGTGTGGAAGCGGACGGCCGGCTCATGGTCCGGGACCGCGCCGGCGATCTCCGCCATCACCTCGGCGACGACCTCGGTGGTGACCTTCTCGACGTGCTCAAGGTCGCTGTCGTAGGCGACGCCGACCTGGACGAGCACCGTCAGCTGCTGCTCGGGACGGGTGTAGTTGGTCATGTTCGTCTTGGCGAGCTGACCGTTGGGGATCACGACCAGGTTGTTGGAGAGCTGGCGGACGGTCGTCTGCCGCCAGTTGATGTCCACGACATAGCCCTCCTCGCCGCTGCTCAGCCGGATGTAGTCGCCGGGCTGGACGGTCTTGGAGGCGAGGATGTGGATGCCCGCGAACAGGTTCGCGAGCGTGTCCTGCAGAGCCAGCGCGACCGCCAGGCCGCCCACGCCCAGGGCGGTGAGCAGCGGCGCGATGGAGATGCCCAGCGTCTGCAGCACCACCAGGAAGCCGATGGCCAGGACCAGGATCCGCGTGATGTTGACGAAGATCGTGGCGGACCCCGCGACTCCGGAGCGGGACTGCGTGACCGTCCGCACCAGGCCCGCGATCACGCGGGCCGCGGAGAGGGTGATCACGAAGATGAGCAGCACGGTCAGGCTCTGGTTGACGTGACGCTGGACCGTGCGCGTCAGCGGCAGCACCGCGGCCGCGACCGCCGCGCCGCCCGCGATCGCCGCCCACGGCACCACCGTGCGCAGCGCGTCCACGATCACGTCGTCACCGCTCCAGCGAGTGCGCTTGGCGTGCTTGGCCAGCCAGCGCAGCAGCGTGCGCGACGAGAACGCCGTCAGGAACCCCGCGGCCAGGGCGATCCCGCCGAGGATGAGGTCGTCCAGGGTCACAGCACGGTTCACCGGTCACCTCCCGCACGGCAGAAGAGGCCCCAGGGCCGGAAGTGATGAATCGTCACCTTGCCACCTGCTCGAATCACGGATTGCACGATCACGTCCGGACAGGTGTTCGCCGTCCGGAGCGGGGATTCATCCTGCCGTATGTTTCTGACCTCCCCTCACCGGAACGGCGGGAAGCGGCCATCGGCGTCACGACGAGCGCCCGGTCGTCACATGTCCGAGAACGATCCGTGCCGGCCGGCACCCGCCGCGAACCGCGCAGCGCCCTCCAGGCCCTCGGCCAGTACGTCCATGCCGTGCCGGAGTTCGCCGCGCAGGGCCGCCCGCTCGTCCAGCCCTTCCTGGTCGAGCACCGAGGCCCGGTCGCCGCGCAGGCAGGCCTGGGGGAAGCGGGAGATCGCGGCGGCCAGTTCCTCCGCCTCGGCACGAGCGCGCCCGGTCGGGACGACTCGGTTGGCGAGCCCCATCTCATACGCCTCCCGGGCCGGCACCGGGCGGCCGGTGAGGATCATGTCCATCGCCCGGCCGGTGCCGATCAGCCGCGGCAGCCGGACGGTCCCGCCGTCGATGAGCGGCACTCCCCAGCGGCGGCAGAACACCCCGAACACCGCGTCCTCCTCGGCCACCCGCAGGTCGCACCAGAGCGCCAGTTCGAGACCGCCGGCCACGGCGTGCCCCGCGACCGCCGCGATCACCGGCTTGGACAGCCTCAGCCGGGTCGGGCCCATCGGACCGTCGCCGTCCTCGGCGACCCGGTTGCCGCGTCCGGTCCCGGCCGCCTTGAGGTCGGCGCCCGCGCAGAACGTCCCTCCCTCGCCCCACAGCACCGCCACCCGCGCCGTCTCGTCCGCATCGAACTCGCGGAACGCGGCCGCCAGTTCGGCGGCCGTCGGCCCGTCCACCGCGTTGCGGGCCTCCGGCCGGGAGAGGACGACCGTGAAAACGTGTTCCTGACGTTCGACGCGGACCGGCATCGGCTGCCCCTTTCGGCTGCTCTCGGAAGGGCGGGGAGAAGGCCCAGAGGTTACTCCCCGGTACAGCCGCCGTCCCGGGTCAGACCACCGTCAGATCACCCTCAGCCGTACCAGCGCCCCCAGGGTCAGCGCCCCCGGCAGCAGCGGCAGCCACACCGTGATGATCCGGTACGCCAGCACCACCGCCGTCGCCACGGCCACCGGGCCGCCCGCCGCGACCAGGGCGATCACCAGGGCCGCCTCCACCGAGCCGATACCGCCCGGGGTGGGCACCATGGCGACCGCGACGGTCGCCGCCAGATAGGCCACCACCATGTGCAGGGGCGACACCGGAAGCGACAGCGCCCGCCCCACCGCGGCGAGCCCGGCCGCCTGCAGCGTGGGAAAGGCCAGCGAGCCGCCCCACAGGGCGAGCGCCCGGGCGGGACGGGTGTGCACCGAGCGTGCCTCGCAGAGCGCCGTGCGCAGGAAGGACCACACCGCTGTCCGCACCCGCCGCACCAGCAGCGGCACCGCCACCGCCGCGCACACCGCCCCGGCCGCCGCCGGCAGCAGCGGCCCGGCCGCCGAGGCGGGCACGAGACCGCCGAGGTGGAGAGCGTCCGGGAAGGTGATCAGCAGCACCAGCAGCAGACCGACCCGGGTCACCGATTCGGCGAGCAGGTACAGCGCGAGCGCCGCCGAGGAACGGGCGAGCGGCACCCCGCACACGGTCATGAACCGCAGGTTGACCGCACCGGCGCCCAGGCCCGTGGGCAGCAGGTGGTTGGCGGCGCCCGCCGCGAACTGGGTGGCGACCAGCCGGCGCAGGGGCAACCGCTGCACCACCGCGCCCTGCCGGGTGACGGCGGCCGCGACCCACGTCAGACAGGTGGCGCCCGCGGCGGCCAGCAGCCACGGCCACTCGGCCGCCCGGAGATGACCGAAGCCCTCCGCGAGCACCGAGCGGTGCCGCACCGCGACCACGGTCACAAGGACGAGCGGGAGCAGGCACAGCACCTGGCGGACCGGAACACGTCTGGGGAGTCCCTGAGGGAGACGCAGAACAGTCACACCGGCAGAGGTTCTCCGCACCGCACCAACGCGAGGTTGCGTGCGCGGGGACGGAGGCTGACGCGCCGGGCAAGCCACGGGAGAGCCCGCGCGCCGCTCGTGGACCTCGACGAAGCTCGAGGTCCTGTCGCCGGTCCCATGAGCAGGGAGACCACGGCCTGACGGCGGCTCCACGGTGTCATGACCGCGCAGGCGGAGCGCCGCCCCTTCGCCCGGGCCGTGCCGCGCCGCATCGGCGCGTTCGCCCGCCCGCACCGGCGGCGCGTGGCGCAGTTCGTCGTGGAGGGTGTGCTCACCGCACTGCTCGCCGTCGCCACGCCCGTGCTCGCCGGCCGTGTCGTCGACGCGATCGTGTCGCACGGCGACCGCGGCACGGTCGTACGGCCGTCGGTGCTCCTCGCCCTCATCGCGCTCGCCGAGGCGGCGCTCGGGCTTCTCGGCCGCGGGCTTTCGGCCACGCTCGGCGAGGGCCTCATCCTCGACCTGCGGACGACTGTGTTCGATCATGTGCAGCGCATGCCGGTCGCGTTCTTCACACGTACTCGTACGCGAGCGCTCGTCAGTCGTCTCAACAACGACGTGATCGGCGCCCAGCGCGCCTTCGGCCACACGCTGTCCGGGGTCGCCGGAAAGGTGGTCACGCCGCTGCTCACGTTCGCCCTGACCGGGCGGGTCGCGGAGCGGGGCGGGCACGCGGAGCTCCCCGCGTCGGGCGCCCGGTACCCGGAGCCGTACCGGACCCGGTTCGACAGGACGTTCTCGCCGACGGGGCCGCGGACGGGGCGGGCGGGGGCAGCGGCGCGGACCCGGCCGGAGACCGGGACGGAGGCCGTCGCCCGCACCGCAGGGCCTGTCGCGGTGGGCGTCCGACCTGCGATGACCGTAGCGTGAAGGGGCGGGCACCAGGGGGGCGCGAAGGGAGACGGTGACGATGCCGGACATCGACTACGCGGCCCTGTTCGCCGCCACACCGAGCCCCTACCTGGTGCTGGGCACCGACCTGGTCATCGTGGAGGTCAACCAGGCCTACCTGGACGCCACCAGGCGCACCCGCCAGGACCTGATCGGACGGCATGTCTTCGACGCCTTCCCCGACAACCCGGACGACCCCGGCGCCGACGGGGTGCGGAACCTGAACGCCTCGCTGCACCGGGTCCTGGTCACCCGGCAGCCCGACACCATGGCGCTGCAGAAGTACGACATCCCCATCATGGGCCGCCCCGGCGTCTTCGAGGAGCGGTGGTGGTCGCCGATCAACACACCGATCCTGCGGCGCGACGGCAGCGTGGGCTCGATCATCCTGGGCGTGGAGGACGTGACCGCGTACGTCCAGACCCACGGCGCGGGCGAGTTGCGGCTGACGAACAAGCTCACCGAGCGGGAGGCACTGGAGGCCGAGCTGTACGCACGGGCGCGCGAGCTGCAGCGGCTGAACGAGGAGCTGCGCCATGCCCACCGGCGGGAGCGCCAGGTGGCCCTGACCCTGCAGGAGGCCATGCTCCAGTCCCCCGACCTCGCCCACCACGAGAACGTCGCCGTGCGCTATCTGCCCGCCACCGGCTCGCTGAACGTGTGCGGCGACTGGTACGACCTGGTCGACCTGCCCGACGAGCGCTTCGCGGTGGCCGTCGGCGACGTCGTCGGGCACGGCCTGGAGGCCGCCGCCGTCATGGGCATGCTCCGCAGCGCGCTCAGCGCGGCCACCCGCGCCCTGGAGTGGCCCGCCCAGGCCCTGGAGGTGCTGAGCCTGTACGCCCGCTCCGTCGAGGGCGCGCTGAACACCACCGCCGTCAAGGTGATGGTGGAGCCCCGCAGCCAGTTGCTCATCTACAGCAGCGCGGGTCACCCGCCGCCGGTTCTGGTCCATCAGGACGGCAGCTGCGAGATGCTGGACCGGGCCACCGACCCGCCGCTGGGCGCCCGGCCGCAGCATGTGCCCCGGCCGCAGGCCGGCCAGACCTACGCCCCCGGCGACACGCTCGTGCTCTACACCGACGGGCTGATCGAACGCCGCGACCAGAGCATAGGAGCGGGCCTGGACCGCCTGACGGACGTCCTGTGCCGCCAGTGCTCCCTCGGCCCCGAGCGCCTCGCCGACACCCTGCTGGCCCGGCTCGGCGTGGCCGGCGGCGCCCGCGACGACATCGCCCTGGTCGTCGCCCGGCTGTGACCGTCCGTCCCGCCGGGGCCCGCGGACGGTTCTGTGTCGAGAGCAGCGGACCGGGTACTCAGACGAAGCACGAAGGGCTGCCCGGGAACGACGGCACCGGGCTCTGCTCGGGACGGCGATGGAGTGACCATGGCACAGCACGGGGATCACGCGGCCCCTGCCCGGCGATCGGAGGTGCGCGAACTGCGTCCGGCGACGAAGAATCCCGAACAGTCCGATCCACGTCCGGGGGAGCGCGGACTGCCGCACGACCGCCACCAGGCCATCCTCGAGGCGACCAAACGGGTCGGCGCCGTGCTCAAGGGCAAGGGCCACGCGTTCGCCCTGGCCGGAAGCGTGGCCGTGTACGCCCACGGCGGCAGCCAGAACCTGCAGCACGACACCGACTTCTGTGTGCGGCCGGAGGACGCCGAGGCGGTGGCGGACACGCTGAGCGAAGCCGGCCTGACGGTCTACCGGCCCCCGGAGGACTGGCTGCTGAAGGCGACGTGCTTCGACCAGGACATCGACGTCATCTTCGAGCTGGCGCACCGGCCCGTCACCACGGACATGCTCGCCCGGGCACAGGAGCTCTCCGTCGCCTCGGTGCGTATGCCCGTGCTGTCGCCCACCGACCTGCTGTGGAGTCTGATCGCCGCCTTCTCGGAGCACCACTGCGACTTCGGAGCGGTCCTGCCCGTCGCCCGCGCGCTGCGCGAGAAGGTCGACTGGGAGCGGGTGCGGCGCGACTGCGGCGACGAACCGATGCCCGCCGCCTTCTTCTTCCTCCTCGAACGCCTGAACGTCATCGCCCCGCACAGGGAGGCACCATGACCCAGCACGGCTCGGAGCAGGCACCACCCGGTGCCGCACCCGCTCTGAACGCGGAGTACCGCGTCGCCCACCTCCTGGAGCACCTGGCCGGGGGGCACCCCGGTGAACTGGGTGTCCGGGTCGAGGTGCGCGGCGAGGCGGTGCTGCTGACCGGCACGGTCGCCTCCGTCCAGTGCCGTGACGAAATCCTCGGCATGGTCCGCGAGGAACTGGCCGGCATACCGGTCCACTACGACATCGTCGTCGCGGACGCCTCGTCTCCCGACCAGGCGGAGGAGCTCACATGATCCGCGTGGCAGCCGTCGGGGACATCCACATGGGATCCGGCAGCCAGGGCGTGCTGCGGCCCGCGTTCGAATCCCTGCCCGAATGTGCCGACCTGCTGTTGCTGGCCGGGGACCTCACCCGCCACGGCACACCGGAGGAGGCCCGCGTGGTGGCGCAGGAGATCAAGGACCTCGCGGTGCCGGTCGTGGCGGTGCTGGGCAACCACGACCACCACGACGAGCGGCCGGACGAGGTCACCGCCATCCTCCGGGACGCCGGGGCGCGGGTCCTCGAGGGAGAGGGAACCGTCGTGGAGGCCGGGGGCCCGCGGGTTGGCGTGGCCGGCACCAAGGGGTTCTGCGGCGGATTCGTCGGCCGCAGCGCGGGGGAGTTCGGGGAACCGCTGATGAAGGAGTTCGTGCGGACTTCGCGCCGCTCGGCCGACGCCCTGCGCAAGGCCCTGGAGGAGCTGGACGAGCAGGGCTGCGACGCCCGGATCGCGCTCACCCACTATTCGCCCGTCCCGGAGACGCTGGCCGGCGAACCCCTGGAGATCTATCCGTTCCTCGGGACCTATCTGCTGGCCGAGGCGATCGACACGGCCGGTGCGGACCTCGCGGTGCACGGGCACGCGCACGCCGGCACGGAACACGGCATGACCGCCGGCGGCGTCAAGGTGCGCAACGTTGCCCAGCCGGTCATCGGGCGGGCCTTCCGCGTCTACCACCTGCGGGCGCGGGAACCGGTGGGCGCCGACGCCTCGACCTGAGCACCGGCTCCCCGGGGGTGCCGTGACGGCGGTCGCGCTCCCGGTCGGGGCCCCAGGGGCACGGGGGACCGCCGTACGAACACCCGGCGCCCTGCGGCAGGCCGGTCGGCCGTGACCGCCACGCCCGGCGCCCGGCCGCGCCCCCTCGACCCGGCGGCGGCCGGCTGCGGAGCTGGCAACCCCCCACCGGAGCGGCGGGCGCCGCCGTGCTACGACTTCCGCCGGCGGCCCGACGTCCGTGTCATGGGCTCCCCTCTCTCGTGGGAACCGGCGGCCATCTCCTCGGAGTCGAGTATGTGTTCGCCGTACAGGTCGTGCAGCCAGTTGGCCTGGTAGATGGTGTCGAGATAGCGCTCGCCGAGGTCCGGTGCGATGGCGACCGTGGTGAGGTTCCGGGTGTCGTGCCGGGACAGCCAGTCCATGGCGCCGCTGACCACCGTCCCCGTGGAGCCGCCGAACAGGAACCCCCGCCGGGCCAGACGGTGGCAGGCACGGATGGTGTCCGCCTCCTCGACCCGGATCACCTCGTCGACGTACGACTCGTCCAGCAGCGGCGGGCGCATGCTCATGCCCAGACCGGGGATCATCCGGCGGCCCGGCTCGCCACCGAAGGCCACCGATCCCACGGCGTCGACCGCCACGATGTGCACCGGCCGGTGCCACTGGCGGAAGTAACGCGCGCAACCCATGAGAGTCCCGGTGGTGCCCGCCCCGACGAACAGCACGTCGAGACGGGGGAACTGGGATGCGATCTCCGGAGCCGTCTTGCGGTAGTGCGCCCGCCAGTTGCCCGGGTTGGTGTACTGGCTGAGCCACACGTACCGGTCGTCGGCGGCGCACAGCGCGCGGACGTACTCGATCCGCGCGCCGAGGAACCCGCCGTTGGCGTCGAGGTCGGAGATGATGTGCACCTTGCTGCCCAGGGACTCCATCAGCAGCCTGGTCGACAGGTTGCACCGGGAGTCCGTCACACACAGGAACCGGTAGCCCTTGCTCGCGGCGATCATGCTGAGCGCCACGCCCAGGTTGCCCGACGAGGACTCGACCAGGATCGAATCCGGCGTCAGGAGCCCGTCCCTCTCGGCGGTCTCGACCATCTCGGTCGCGGCCTTCAACTTGATCGAACCGGCGAAGTTGAAGCCCTCGCACTTCAGATAGAGGGGGCGGCCGAGGATCGACCGCAGGTCGACGTAGAGCTGGCTCTCGTTGAAGGCATGGGGAGCGGAGATGACAGGCACGGTGGCCTCCTGATGCCAGGACTGAGGGATACCTTCAGCCGTAGCGGCGCAGATCGTGGAAGAAGTGGTCGATGAGGTGGAGGTGTCCGGAGCGCGCCACTTCGTCGTAGACGTACTTGCCGACGGCGAGGTCGAGGACGCCGAGCCCGAACGGCGAGAAGATCACCGTCCGGTCGTCCGGCAGGGTCACCCGTCCGGCCATGACGTCGTCGAGGGTGCCGTCGAGGAAGTCGCGGCCGCCCGTGAGCTTCTCGGTCAGATGGGGAGAGGTGTCGGCTTTCAGACAGTGCTCGACGTCATCGACGACGTTGGCGGACGCGAGCAGGACCTCGGGAGCGAGGTCGCGCAGGGACACGTGCAGAACCAGGGGGTGGTGGGAGAACCAGGCCGGGTTCGAGACGTGCGGAGTGCCGGCGACGGTGGCGAAGACGACCAGGTCGCTGGAGCGGATCAGCGCCTCGGCGCTGTCGTGGACCGTGACCTCGCCGCCGGTGCCCGCCTGTTCGAGGTAACCGCGGAAGCCGGCGGTGCTGTCGGCGGACAGGTCGTGCAGGCCGATGGCGTCGAAGGTCCAGCCGGTGCCGGCCAGGAAGGTGTGGATGTAGCGGGCGATCAGGCCGGTGCCGAAGAAGCCGACCCGGGTCGGGCGGGACCGCCCGCGGCTGAGCCGGTCGGCCGCCAGCGCGGCGGACGCCGCCGTCCTGGTGGCGCTGATGATGGAACTCTCCAGGCAGGCGAAGGGGTACCCGGTCTCGTGGTCGTTGAGGATGAGCACCGCCGAGGCCCGGGGCAGTCCGGACGTGACGTTGGCCGGGAAGCTGGAGATCCACTTCATGCCGTCCACCCGGTTCGGGCCGCCGATGGAGGCCGGCAACGCGATGATCCGGGAGGTGGGGCGGTCGGGGAAGCGCAGGAAGTACGACGGGGGATTGACCGAGTCACCGGCGCCGTGGAGCCGGTAGGTTGCCTCGACCAGTTCCACGATCTGTTGTTCGCGCCCTTCGAGGGCCTGCCGCACCTCGGCGCCGGAGATCACCGCGAAGGTGGGCTCAGCCGTGGGGCCGGGTGCGGGCTGGGCGGTGGGGGACGACAGGACGGTCATCGCCGGGTCACCTCCGGGGTCGGGCAGCAGTCGGCCAGGCGGCGCGGCTCGGCCATGGCGACCAGCACCTGGCGGTCCCCGGTGTAGGCCTCTCTGCTGTGTGCGGTGCGGATGTTGTCGACCAGCATCACGTCGCCCGCCTGCCAGGGCTCGCGACGCGTGTGCTGCTCGTAGACGGTGTTGAGCAGGTCGACGATGTCCTCGCCGATGGGACTGCCGTCCCCGAAGCGGGTGTTGAACGGCAGCCCGTCCTCCCCGTACTCGTCCACCAGGTACTCGCGCACTTCGGGCGCGAGCGTCCATTCGTTGAGGAAGGCGATCTGGTTGAACCAGCAGCGCCGTCCGGTGACCGGGTGCCGCACCACGGCGGCGCGCCGCTGCCGGGTGCGCAGCGACCCGTCGGGCCGCCAGTCGGCGTCGATGGCGTTCTCGCGGCAGTAGCGCTCGATGGCGTCCCGGTCGTCGGTGCCGAACGACTCCGTCAGGGACGCCCCGATCTCGTCGTTGTAGCTGCGGGTGAGCAGCCAGCCCTCGCGCTCGAACCGTTCGCTGATGTCGGCCGGCAGCGCCCGCAGCACCTCTTCCGCGTCGGCCACCGCGGTCGCCCCGCCCTGGCCCGGCGCGGTCAGGCACGCGAACAGCATCAGGCCGGGACACTCCAGGGTGTAGCTCAGCTCGTGGTGCATGCACATCGGCTGGTTGGCCGGCCAGGTCGCGGAGGAGTACAGCCCGGGCCCGTGCGTCTGCCGGGGGGCGAAGGCCTCCCGTTCCGTCATCAGCTCCCCGGCCAGCGCGGTGAAGACGGCGCCGGCCTGCCCCGCCTCCTTGAGTCCCAGGCCGCGGACGAGCAGTGCGCCGTGCTCGGCGACCCGCGCGCGCAGCGCTTCCCGGTTCTCGGCCGCCCAGCGCGCCGCGTCACCGGCGGCCTCGACGCGCAGGATCGGCGGTCTGCCCGGCTGCAGTGCCACCTCGGGCAGCGAGGCCAGGGACGATGACGACATCTCGGTTCTTCCTTTCGCTCGCCTCGCGGAGAGGCCGACGGGGAGACGGGGACTTGACGGTTGGACTGGGGCTGACGGATGGACGGGGGCTCACCCGGAGGGCAGCAGTTCGGTCGCGCCCAGGACGGCCTGCGCCGCCCCGTCCGGGCGGGTGCGCGGGAAGTAGTGGCCGCCGTCCGGCAGTTCGCACAGCTCCACGTGCTCGGCCAGCAGCTCCCACTCGCGGTACCGGTCGCGGTAATCCGCCGTGTGGGGGTCGTCCGCGGCGACGACCACGGTGACCGGCGTGGACAGCCGCACGGCGGGCGGGGCTTCCAGGGCGTCGGCGAAGTACTGGTGCGCACCGATGCAGTCGTGCCGGTAGGCGGCGCCGACGTGCTCGGCGTGCTGCACGCTCAGTTCGCCCAGCTCCGTGTAGCCGCTGTCCGCGCTCAGCCGGGCGGCGATCTCGGCGTTGCCCCGCTGCGTCAGCTCGGTGACGGCGGCGCGCCGCTCGGCCGCCGTCCCGAGCAGTTGGGCACCGAGGAACACCCGCGGCACGTCCACACCGCGCTCCCGCAGCCTCCTCGCGGTCTCCAGCGCCGGCGCGGTACCCGAGGAGTGGCCCCACAGCATGACCCTGGTCAGGCCACGACCGGTGATCTCGGCGACGACCTGCTCGGCCACCTCGGCGATCGGCGCGAACGGCTCGCTGGTGGCGGCCAGGTCGTGACCGGGCAGTTCGACGGCGTACACCGCGGGCCCGGCGTCCGCCAGGGCACCGGCCATCGGACGGAAGTTGACCGCGTTGCCGCCCGCGTAGGGGAAGCAGACGAGGGCGCACTCCGGCACACCGTCCGGCTGCGACAGCGGCTGCAGCAGCTCCGGGCGCTGGGGGACGGCGCCGTCCAGGAGGGCGGCGAGGTCGGCGAGCACCGGGTGCCGGGTGATGTCCTTCAGGGACACCGCCCGGTCCAGGGCGATGGTGAGCTTGACCGCCGACAGGGAGGTACCGCCCGAGTCGAAGAAGTGGTCCTGCCGGCCGATCCGGTGCTCGGGTACGCCCAGGAGATCGGCCCAGGTCGCCGCAAGCTTCCGCTCGGTCGGGGTGCGCGGGGCACGGTCCTGCACCCCGGCCCGGTCGCCGTCCGGGGCCGGCTCGGTCCGTTCGGCGAGCGCGGTCAGGGCCTTGCGGTCGATCTTGCCGTTGGCGGTCAGCGGCAGGCTGTCCTGCCAGTGGAAGGCCGTCGGGACCATGTAGGCGGGCAGCGCGGCGCCCAGCGTCTCGCGCAGTGCCTCCGTGTCCTGGCGCCGGCCGGTGTAGAAGGCGATCAGGTGCGTGCTGCCACCGGCCAGTTCGGCGGTGACCACGGCGCCGTCCCGCACCCCGGGCACCCGCAGCAGCGTGTTCTCCACCTCGCCGATCTCGATGCGGAAACCGCGGATCTTGACCTGGTTGTCCCGGCGGCCCAGGAACTCCAGCTTGCCGTCGGGATGCCAGCGCCCCCAGTCACCCCCCAGGTAGAGGCGCTCGCCGGGCCGGTACGGATCCTGCAGGTACGCCTGACGGGTCCGCTCGGGATCGTTGACGTACCCGCGCCCCACGCACACCCCGGAGAACGCGATCACCCCGGGGGCGCCCAGCGGCACCAGCGAGAGATGCTCGTCGACGACGTAGACGCGCACGTTGCTGACGGGACGCCCCAGCAGCACCCGTTCGGGTACCCGGTCCAGGACCTCGTGGTTGGTGTCGTCGGAGGTCTCGGTCAGCCCGTAGGCGTTGAGCAGTCGGATCCCCGGCTGGATCGCGAACCAGCGCTGCACCAGTTCCCGCTTCAGGGCCTCACCGGTCACCGACACACACGTCAGGTCCGGCAGTTCGCGGGGGTGCCGCTCCAGATACGACACCACCACCTCCAGGTAGGAGGGCACGACCTGGACGACCGCGACCCGGCCGCGGACCAGGGTGTCGACGAACCGCTCGACGTCCACGACCACGTCCTGTTCGACCAGCAGCGTCCGCCCGCCGACCAGCAGTGCGGCCAGCAACTGCCACAGCGAGATGTCGAAGCACTGCGGGGCCGTCTGCGCCACCACCCGCCCCTGGCCGATCTCGAGGTCCTCGATCTTGGCGTGGAGGTGGTTGAGCATGCCCGCGTGCTCGCACATCGCCCCCTTGGGCTCGCCGGTGGAGCCGGAGGTGAAGTAGATGTACGCCAGTTGACCGGCGCTCACCTCCAGGCCGAGGTCGTCCTCGGCGTGCTCCTCCGCGTACGCCGTCTCGACCAGCAGCTTCTCGACGCCCGGCAGCGTGGCCAGGGCCCGGTCGAGGGTGTCGGTGCTGCCGGACTCGGTGAGCACCAGCCGGCACCCGGCACGCGACAGCGTGGTGCCGATACGGCCCGCCGGGAAGTGCGGCTCGATGGGCAGGTAGACGCCTCCGGCCTTGAACACCGCCAGCACCGAGGCCAGCCAGTCGAGATCGCGTTCGGTGACCACCGCCACGACGTCCTCGCGGCCGAGTCCACGGGCCAGCAGGGCCCGGGCGAGCCGGTTGGCGCGCGCGTTCAGCTCCGCGTACGTCCACCTGCGCTCGCCGTGTACGGCGGCCACCGCCTCGGGGTGGGCCCGCACCCGCTGCTCGAACAGTTCGTGCGCCCGAATGTCGGGCAGGGCCCGGTACGGTCCGGCCAGTCCTTCGAGCTGGTACCGCATCTCCTCCGCCGACAGCAGGCTCTGCCGCGCATGCCCGGCGTCCGGGTCGGCCGCGATCAGCCGCAGCGCGGTCAGGTGGTAGCCGCCGATCCGGGCCGCGCACGCGGCGTCCAGGACGTCGGTGCGGTACCGCACCCGCATCACCGGCCGCCCGCCCCGGTCACCGAAGTCCACGGCCAGCACCGTGTCGCCGGCCGGCTCGTACCCGGCGCCCGTGGGGTCCAGGACGACCTCGTACGACGGCCCCTCGAGCCCCAGCTCCCGGCGCAGCGCGTCCACCGGGAACTCCCGGTGTGCCAGCACCCGGGCCTCGACGCGGTGAGCGCCGAGCACCAGTTCGCGCCACGACCCCGGGTCGACCGCCAGGCGGCACGGCAGCGGCCCGCCCGCCACCCCGGCGGCGTAGCCCGTCACCACCTCCCGCTCACCGGACAGCGCGGCCAGCACCTTGGCGTGCGCCGCCAGCAGCACGGAACTCACCGGCACGCGCAGGTCGTCCGCCAACCCGCGCACCGCTGCGGCGACGTCGTCCGGCAGCACCGTCACGTGCTCGGCCGCACCCGCCGCCGGCTCCCGCACCCAGCGGGGTACCGCGGTGAAACCGCCGGCGGTCAGCACGCCGCGCCAGTACTCCCGGTCCGCTTCCACGAGCGCTCCCATCGATCGGCCTTCCTGAAGTTGCTCAACCCGCCGTCCGCGCGGCGCCGTTCGCCGAGGACGTGCCTGCCTGAGCCGTCGAACCGCCGACCGGCGCAGGGGGCAGCTCGGCGGCGGGGTTTCCGCCCCACAGGGCGTTCGGGGGGACTTCCTCGCCCTTCATGAGGAAGGAGTCGGGTGCCAGGACGGCGCCGTCGCCCATCGTCACGCCGTAGTGCACATGGGCGCCGACCCCGAGGGTGCAACCGGCACCGAGCGTGGTCCGGTCGGACTTGAAGGTGCCGTCCTCCTGGGAGTGGCACTGGATCTTGGACCCGACATTGAGCGTGCAGTCGTCACCGATGGCGGTGAGCGTCCGCTCCGTCACATAGCAGCCGTCGTCGAAGACCCTTCTGCCGATGCGGACTCCCTGAAGCCGCCAGACCAGGCTCTTGAAGGGCGTCCCGTTGAACACGTTCAGGTATTTGTCCGGCACCTTCCACAGGCGCTCGTGCCACCAGAAGTACGGGTCGTAGATCGAGCACAACCGGGGGCTCAGCGGACGGAACCGGGCGACGCAGCGCTCCACCAGGATGAAATAGGCGGTGGTGAACCCGAGGGTGAGCGCCAGATAGCCGGAGATCACCGCATACCCGAGTACGCCGTACAGATCGACGGTGGCGAGAGCGAATGCGGTGAGGACGAAGGTGTGCAGCCACCGCAGCAACAGGAAGAGAGCCATCGAGCGGAGGTTGTAACGGTTCTTCGCGCCGAGTCGGCGGCGCAGTTCGTCACCGGCCCTGAAATGGTCGAACCGGGTGTCGCGCTCCACCGTCCGGGGAATCTCGAAGCACGGCGACCCGAGCAGCCCGACGCCTTCACGAACCTCGCCGTCGAGGGGAACCATCACCTTCGTCGCGAGCAGGCAGTTGTCGCCCGTCCTGGCCCCGACCGGAAAGACGATGTTGTTGCCGAGGAAATTACGCGCTCCGATGGATGCCCGGGACACCCGGAAAGACGTGTTCGAAAAGTCCGCGTTCACCACGGAGAGACCGTCGGCCACCATCGTTCCGCTGCCGACGGTGACCAGATACGGGGTTTCGTGCAGCACCTCCGTACCGAAGTTCGAGCCGGTCTGCTCCACCCGGGACAGGTCGTATCCGAGACCGCGCAAATAGTGCACGATGTAGGAGCTGTCACCGAACAGCCAGGTGAAGAACTTGATGTTCGTCAGGGCCGCCACCACCCGGTGCGCCGCGTACTGGAAGCTGTAGAGCGGATACACCGTGTCGGGTTTGACGACCAGACGCAGCACCCGCGGCGCGGTGTACAGCACGGCGAGGCCCACGACGAGGAGGCCGAAGAACAGCACGGCGGACACGACCAGCGACTGGACGAAGAACGCCGGCGACGTGATGTCGACGGTGTCCGGGTCCAGCCGGTCGCCGAGCGCCGGAACCTGGGTGAACACCATGTACACACCGCCGACGGCCAGCGGTACGTACAGGAAGAAGAGCTGGACCAGGGAGAAGAAGCCGAAGCAGAAGCGGCGCAGCGTGCCGCACCGGGCCGGCGCGACCCTGACGTAGTCGAGGTCCGTGGGCTGCGCCGGGGATCCGTGCCAGCGCTCACCGTCCCGGATCGTCTGGCCGCGGTGGAGGGCGGACGCGTGACCGAGCTGAGCCCCGTCTCCCATCGACGTGTCGATGTCGAGCACGGTCTTCTCGCCCACGAACACGTCCCGGCCGAGCGTGACCCGGCCGGTCTGGATGCGCCCGGCGTGCGCCCGGTAGCAGAGGAAGAACGAGTCCTTGCGGATCACCGTTCCGGCGCCGATGGTGAGCAGGTCGGTGCAGACCGGCACGGAGCGGGAGAGGATCGTCACTCCCTTGCCGATCCGCGCGCCGAGGGCCCGCAGGTACAGGACGTACAGCGGATTGCCGACGAAGAAGAGCATCGGGTTGGCGTGGAGCAGCGCCTTGACGAGCCAGAAGCGCAGATAGGCAAGGCCCCAGACCGGGAACTCGCACGGCTTCCAGCGGCCGATGAGGATCCATTTGGCCGCGATCGGGAACGCGCACAGGGCGATGAAGCACATCCCCCCGAACAGGAACGACCGCAGGTAGGTGTCCGCCAGATCCGGTCCGTCGCTGATCCAGTCGTAACCCTTGGCGGTGACGAGACCGGTGACGATGGAATAGCCGAGAAAGCACAGCAACTGGAGTGCGCCGCACAGGACGTAACGCGGGGTGCTCCCCGGAGCCGGTGCCGGCATCCGTGCCGGTGGTGCCGTCGGCGTGGGGGAGTCCGCGGGAGCCGGTGCGGCGTCCGCCAGGGCCGCCGCCAGAGAGCGGACCGTGGGGTGCCGGTAGATGTCCTTCATCGACACGGACGGAAGGTCCGGGCGCTTCCTGACCCGTGCGCAGAACTGGGCCATCACCAAGGAGTTCGCACCGAGATCCTCGAAGAAATGACTGTCGGACGATACGCTTTCGACGTCGATGACCTCGGCCAGAACTTCGGCGAATTTCCTCTGGATGTCCGTCGCCGGTCCGGCGCCGCCATGCCGGGCGATCGAGGGTTCGTCCTGACCGAGGACCAGTGCCTCGGCAGACTTGTCTACCATTCACGCTCCTTGAGGAAATCCGACAACTACCGGCCACGGATGACCGGTCCGGTGCCTTCCGTGCTCGGTATTGCCCGGACCGAGCAATCCGGAAGGCCCGGTGTCGCGCGCTCTTATCTGATCACGGGACCACGCGCTTCAGTTTGTGTCGGGCGTACTCAAGTTGCCACTCGTATTCGATCGCGACGAAACGACAGTAGCGCTGAACAGGGCAGTGTTCCCCGTGCCGTACCCCGGTGGGGTGAGTGACAAGTCACCCGTATGGGGGTTCACCCCGGCGGGGCGTGGCGGTGACGCCGAAGGGGGGATGGTGAGGAGCCGCCGAGGTGCCGGCCGGGGCGCCCGGATCGGTCCGACCTCGGGCGTGCGGCTCGGTCCGGCAGGCATCCGCCTCGGCTCGGCCCCGGGTGGTCCTCTGGCGGGACCTGCCGTCGTCCGTCACCGCGACCACCGGGGCCTCTCCCGGCGGCCGCCGGGTCCACGTGGTGCACAACTGGAGCTGGGAGCCCGTCTCCGTCGCCGCCCCGACCGGTCTGACCGACGTGCTGGACCACGGCTCCGTCGCGGCGGGTACCACACTGGAGCTGGGGCCCTGGGACGTGCGGGTGTTCGTCGGCGACTGAACGACGCGACCGGCGCGCCGCAGCGGACGCCCGCGAACGAGACCTACGAAGGGGACGTCCGCGGGTGTCCGTCTTCGTCGGGGGTGTGCGGCCCCTGGGCGAACAGGCCGCTCAGAGCCGCGCAGTGGTCCGGGCCGATGATGCCGGCCAGGGCCTGGGCGACGGCGGGGCCGTTCTCCGCGAGCAGCCGCCGGCCCTTGTCCGTGAGGGTGAGCGCGATGCCGCGCCGATCGCCGCAGACCGACTCACGGCTGACGAGCCCCATGTGGTGCAGACAGCCGACCTGGTAGGTCAGCCGGGTCTTCGGGCGGCCGAGGAGTTCGGCGATCCGCGTCATGCGCAACGTGGTGCCCGGCTGGTCCGCGAGCAGGCACAGCACCAGGAACTCGTCGTGCGAGACCCCGAGGGCCTTCTTGACGTGCGCGCGCAACTGCTGCTCGATCGCTCCGGTGGCGGCCACGACCCGCATATACCTGCGCAGGTCGTCCGGCAGCAGTCCGCTCCCGTCCGCCGGCGCGTCGGCGGACGAGGCGGCGGGAGAGGAGTGATCGGCCATGCGCCCAGGATAACAGTGCTCCAAATCTGAACGACCTCGCCGCTGAACGATGGTCCAAATTCGAATCACCTGCTACGATGCTGTCCAAATTTGGATGACTGGTGGCCGTCCCTTCGGCCACCCCCGCCGCCCTCAGGAGACCCCCATGACCACCGCAGCAGTCGAAACCGGCCTCTTCGTGCTGGACTCCGCCGCCTCCACCGTCGCCCTGAAGCAGAAGACGATGTGGGGCCTGGTCACCGTCAAGGGCACCTTCACCTCGGTCACCGGCCAGGGAGAGGTGCGCGCGGACGGCACCGCCACCGGCACGGTCAGCCTGGACGCCGCCTCCCTGGACACCAAGCACGCCAAGCGCGACGCGCACCTGCGCACCGACGACTTCTTCGCCACGGACCAGTTCCCCGCCATCGTGTTCGAGGTACTCGAGGCGGCCCGCGGCGGCGACGGCACCGTCACCGTGCGCGGCCGGCTGACCGTACGCGGCATCACCCGGCCCCAGACCGTCACCGCCACCCTCACCCAGGCCGGACCCGACGCGGTCACCCTGACCACCCGGTTCACCGTGGACCGCACCGAGTTCGGCCTCACCTGGAACCAGATGGGCATGATGCGCGGCCTGACCACCGTCGACGCCACCCTGCGCTTCCAGCGCACCTCCGCGTGAGGACGGGCGCCCGCCGGGCCGCCGGCTCCAGGGGCGTCGCGGTCCGGTCATGACGTGCCTCCCGCAGTGCGCAGCCGTGAACACCCGGCCGACGCCGGCGGCGGGAAGGGGACGGGTTGACCGGGGGACGGGTTGAGCGGGAGGACGGGTTGACCGGGAGCGCACGGGGTGGTGCCCGTCCGCGCACCGGGCGCACGGTGGCCGACGGGGCCGGGGGCGGTCCCGTTCGGAGGCGACCGCCCCAGGGACCGTCTACCGGTGCCGTACCGGGTGCCCGCTCATCACCGAGACCCGGTTGAAGGCGTTGATGGTCACCGCCACCCAGATCACGGCCGAGATCTGGTCGTCCGTGAGCACCTCCCGGGCGGTCGCGTACGCGGCTTCCTGCGCGGCGGCGTCGGCGGGGTGCGTGGTCGCCTCGGCGAGCGCGAGCGCCGCGCGCTCGTCGGGCGTGAACAGGTCCGTGTCCCGCCAGGCCGCCAGCACACCGAGTCGCTGCGGGGTCTCATCCGCGCGCAGGGCGGCGTTGGTGTGTACGTTGAGGCAGTACGCGCAGGCATTGATCTGCGACACGCGCAGATTGACCAGTTCCACGAGCGTCCGGTCGAGCCCCGCCTCGGCGGCGACCGCCCGCACGGCTTCCGAGGTCCGTACCAGCGCCTGGTAGGCAGCCGGGCTCTGCTTGTCGATGAAGATCCGCTGGTTCGCGGACCCGGTGGTGTGGGTGCTCACCCTGGGACTCCTTCCGGAGCCGCCGGGGACTCCCTCGCTGTTGGTGTGCGCCGCGCCGCCGCCCTATGATCGGGCGTGCTAGTTGAATATAGAACAAATTGCGGGCTGGGAGGCGGTCCACGGTGAGCAATGTCGAAACCGAACCGACGGAGTTGCGCTGCGGCGCACCGGTGGACGGCCGGCGGCCGGCCACCACGCCGCGGGTCGAGGTACTGACCCCGCGCGACGTGCCCCTGGGCGGCCCGCGGGCGATGAGCGTGCGGCGCACACTGCCGCAGCGTGCCCGGACCCTGATCGGAGCCTGGTGCTTCGCGGACCACTACGGGCCCGACGACGTCTCCGAGACGGGCGGCATGGACGTGGCCCCGCACCCCCACACCGGGCTGCAGACGGTGAGCTGGCTGTTCAGCGGCGAGATCGAGCACCGCGACAGCCTGGGCAGCCACGCCTTCGTACGGCCGGGCGAGCTGAACCTCATGACGGGCGGGTACGGCATCAGCCACTCGGAGGTCTCCACCCCGCGGACCACGATCCTGCACGGCGTCCAGCTCTGGGTGGCGCTGCCGGACGAACACCGTGCCACCGCGCGGGACTTCCAGCACCACGTCCCCGAGCCCGTACGGATCGACGGGGCCGAGATCAGGGTCTTCCTGGGATCCCTCGCCGGAGTCACCTCGCCGGTGCGGACCTTCAGCCCCCTGCTCGGCGCCGAGATCGTCCTCGCGCCCCGCGCGACCGTCACACTCGCGGTGGACCCCGGCTTCGAACACGGCCTCCTCGTCGACCAGGGAGACGTACGCCTCGCCGACGTCCTGCTGCACCGCGCCGAGTTGGGCTATGCGCACCCGGGCACCGGCACCCTGACCCTGGCGAACGAGTCGGACGGCACCGCACGGACGGTGCTGCTCGGCGGAACTCCCTTCGAGGAGGAGATCGTCATGTGGTGGAATTTCATCGGCCGCAGCCACGAGGACATCGCGAAGGCCCGCGAGGAATGGCAGAACTCCTCGGACCGTTTCGGCGCCGTGGAAGGGTATGCGGGAGACCGACTTCCCGCGCCCGCCCTGCCGAACGCCGTCATCACACCGCGCAGAAATCCGTCGCGTCACCGAACCTCATCCTGAAGGGCACCCCCATGAGCCAGTCTTCCGCCGCTCCCGTCGTCGAGCGGAGAGACGCCGAGAACCGCTACGAGATCCTGCTCGACGGTACGCGCGCCGGGCTGACCGCCTACCGCGACCGCGGTGAACAGCGGGTCTTCTACCACACCGAGGTCGACGACGCCTTCGCCGGCCAGGGCCTGGCCTCCCAGCTCGTCCAGCAGGCGCTCACCGACGTGCGTGCCGCCGGGAAGCGGATCGTGCCCGTCTGCCCCTACGTGGCCAAGTTCCTCAAGAGGCACGAGGAGTTCGCCGACATCACCGACCCCGTGACGCCCGACGTCCTGAGCTGGCTGGACACGCAACTGGGCTGACGGCCCACCCCCGGCCCGGCCGCCGCCGGTGCCGCCGAGCGCGCCACGGCCCCGCACTCCCGGCCGCGCACGGCGGCCGCGGCGGCCGTCCGCTCCCCCTTCGGCAGGGCCCCTTCACCGACGGCGGACCAGAACCGGCACCGGTCCGTCGTCGAGGAGTGCGCTGCCGGAACCGGTCTCGTGCACTGACGGACAAGTGCCGCTCACCCGCGCTCACTACGGTCGTCCGGGCGCGACGCGGGCACCGCCGTGCCCGCGTCGGCGGCGCCCGCCCCCGAGCACGCAACCGAGGAGTGCCATGCCCAAGCAGACCATCGCCGAACAGTACGTCGACCTGATGGCCCGGGCCGGTGTACGCCGTATCTACGGGGTGGTCGGGGACAGCCTGAACCCCGTGGTCGACGCCGTCAGACGGCACGGCGCCGTCGAATGGGTCCAGGTCCGGCACGAGGAGGTCGCCGCGTTCGCCGCCGGGGCCGAGGCCCAGCTCACCGGCCGGCTGGCCGCCTGCGCGGGCTCCTGCGGACCCGGCAACCTCCACCTCGTCAACGGCCTCTACGACGCCCACCGTTCCATGGCGCCGGTCCTCGCCCTGGCCGCCCACATCCCCAGCGGTGAGATCGGCACCGGATACTTCCAGGAGACGCACCCCGACCGGCTGTTCGCCGAGTGCAGCCACTACTCGGAGCTCATCTCCTCGCCCCGCCAGATGCCGCGCGTGGTGCAGACGGCGATCCAGCACGCGGTCGGCCGGCGCGGCGTCTCCGTGGTGGCCCTGTCCGGCGACACCGCAGCCGAGAACACCCCGGACGCGGCGCCCGAGCTCGCGATGCCCCTGGACCTGCCCGCCATCCGCCCGAGCGAGCAGGAGGTGACCCGGCTCACGGAGCTGGTGGACGCCGCCGAACGTGTCATGGTGTTCTGCGGGCGGGGCGTCGCCGGCGCCCATGCCGAGGTGATGGCCTTCGCCGAGAAGGTCAAGGCACCCGTGGGCCACGCCCTGCGCGGCAAGGAGCACATCCAGTACGACAATCCGTACGACGTCGGCATGTCCGGCCTGCTCGGCTACGGAGCCGCGTACGACGCCATGCACGAGTGCGACCTGCTGCTGCTCCTCGGCACCGACTTCCCGTACACCGACTTCCTGCCCCGCCACGTGCGGACCGTCCAGGTCGATGTGCAGCCCGAGCGGCTGGGCCGGCGCACCCAACTCGACCTCGCCGTCTGGGGAGACGTCCGCGAGACCCTGCGCTGCCTGACCCCGGCGGTCGCGGAGAAGCAGTCGCGCCGCTTCCTCGACCACATGCTGGAACGGCACGCCCACGCGCTCGAAGGCGCCGTGAACGCCTACACCCGCAATGTCGACAAGCACACCCCCATCCACCCCGAGTACGTCGCCGCGGTGCTCGACGAAGAGGCCGCGGACGACGCGGTGTTCACCGTGGACACCGGCATGTGCTGTGTGTGGGCGGCGCGTTACCTCACGCCGAACGGGCGCCGCCGCATCCTCGGCTCCTTCGTGCACGGCTCGATGGCCAACGCACTGCCCCAGGCCATCGGCGCGCAGTTCCTCGACCGGGGCCGACAGGTCGTCTCCCTCTCCGGCGACGGCGGCTTCTCCATGCTCATGGGCGACTTCCTCACCCTCGTCCAGTACGGGCTGCCCGTGAAGGTGGTGGTCTTCAACAACTCCTCCCTCGGCATGGTCGACCTGGAGATGATGGTCGACGGACTGCCGCCGCACGCCACGACCTACCCGCACACCGACTACGCGGCGATCGCCACGGCGGCCGGCGCGCGCGGCATCCGGGTGGAGAAGCCCGCCGAGGTGCGCGACGCGCTGCGCGAGGCCTTCGCCCACGACGGACCGGCGCTGGTCGACGTCGTCACCGACCCGGCCGCACTGGCCGTCCCGCCGAAGATCACCGCCGAGCAGATCAGCGGCTTCGCGCTGTCGGCGAGCCGGACGGTCCTGACCGGCGGCGTGGGACGCATGGTCCACCTCGCCCGGGCCAACCTGCGCAACATCCCGCGCCCCCAGGGGCGGTGACCGGCCGGCCGCCGGCCGCTCCGGACGACGGCCGTGCGCTGTGGGCACAGCAGTCGTGCGCGCAGCGTCAACCGCCGCCCACGCGGCGGTTCTACGGTGACGGTCAGCGGCACCGGAGTGGTCAGCACACGAACCGGGTCGTTCGCCGGCAGGACCGGCGCCCTGCACGCAATCCGAGGAGTCTTCCATGTCCGATGCCGTCGCGCCGGTCCAGCCGGTACTGGAGCCGGCCGCAGCCGCGTTCGCCGAGGCGACCGCCAATCCGCCCTACCTCTTCGACCTGCCCCCGGCGGAAGGGCGCAAGGCCGTCGACGAGGTGCAGTCCGGCGACATCGACAAGCCGGCGATCGACGAGGAGTGGATCACCGTGTCCGGCGGTCCGACGGGCAGTGTCCGGACGCGCATCGTCAAGCCCGCCGGCGCGACCGGAACGCTCCCGGTGATCGTCTACATCCACGGCGCGGGCTGGGTCTTCGGCAACGCCCACACCCACGACCGCCTGGTGCGTGAACTCGCCGTCGGCGCCGACGCCGCGGTCGTCTTCCCCGAATACGACCTGTCGCCCGAGGCCCGCTACCCGGTCGCCGTCGAGCAGAACTTCGCGGTCGCCCGGTGGGTCGTGGAGGAGGGCGCGTCCAAGGGCCTGGACGGGTCGAAGCTGGCCGTCGCCGGCGACTCCGTGGGCGGCAACATGACCGCCGCCCTGACCCTCATGGCCAAGGAGCGCGGCGGCCTCCCGCTGGTCCAGCAGGTGCTGTTCTACCCGGTGACGGACGCGAGCTTCGACACCGGCTCCTACCACCAGTTCGCCACCGGATACTTCCTGCGCCGGGACGGCATGCAGTGGTTCTGGGACCAGTACACGACCGACGAGAGCGAGCGCGCCCGGATCACCGCGTCCCCGCTGCGGGCCACCACCGAGCAGCTCGAGGGCCTGCCCCCGGCCCTCGTCATCACCGCCGAGGCCGACGTGCTGCGGGACGAGGGCGAGGCGTACGCCAACAAGCTGCGCCAGGCCGGAGTTCCGGTCACCGCCGTGCGCTTCCAGGGGATCATCCACGACTTCGTGATGCTCAACGCCCTGCGCGGGACCCACGCCGCCGAGGCCGCCATCACCCTGGCGGCGCGCACGCTGCACGCGGCCCTGCACACCACCTGACGCCGGGGAGACACGGAGACATCGTCGTCGAGCTGGAAGGCGCGTCGCACGCGGTCGCCGTGTCGCGGCCCAAGGAGGTCGCCGACCTGATCCGGGACGCGGTCCGCGCGACGGGCTGACCGGCCGGCCCCGGCGGCCGCGCGAACGCACTCCCCGTACCGCGTCCGCGCGGCCGCACCACGAGCGAGTCGTGGGGCCCCCGCGGCCCCGGCATCACCGCCTGCCGCCCTGGGCGGTACGGCGGGCGGCCCGCGTCCCACCGTGATCCCACCCGTCGTCAGCCGCGGGGCGGCCGTGTGTCCTGCACACCACCTGGCGCCGGAAGTCGCGAAATGGTCACACCCCGACGCCTATGGTGTCTGTTATGCGCGCAATCATCGTCAACCGTTACGGCGGCCCGGAGACCCTGGAACTGACCGAGACCGACGACCCCAAGGTCGGGCCCGACTCGGTGCTCGTGCGGGTGAAGGCCGCCGGGGTCAACCCGGTGGACTGGAAGATCGTCGCCGGTTACCTCGACCCGATCATGTACGTCCACTTTCCCTTCGTCCCCGGATGGGATGTGGCGGGCGTCGTCGAGGCGGTCGGCCTGGACGCCTCCGAATTCTCCGTCGGCGACGAGGTCTTCGGCTACGTCCGCAAGGACGAAGTGCAGCACGGCACCTATGCCGAGCTGGTGGCCGCGCCCGTGCGCACCCTCGCCCGCAAGCCCGCGTCGCTGAGCTGGCAGCAGGCGGCGGGCGTCCCGCTGGCGGGGCTCACCGCCTGGCAGTCACTGGCCCGGGTGGGGGTCGCCGAGGGTGACACGGTCCTGGTCCACGCGGCGGCCGGCGGCGTCGGGTCCTTCGCCGTGCAGATCGCGGTGGCCAAGGGAGCACGGGTGATCGGCACGGCCGGCGAACACAACCACGACTTCCTGCGGTCCCTGGGCGCGGAACCCGTCACCTATGGGGACGGCCTGGCCGATCGGGTGCGGAAGCTGGCACCGGAGGGCATCGACGCGGCGGTGGACTACGTCGGCGGTGACGCGGTCGCCGTCTCACGGGAACTGCTGAAGGACGCCTCCCGCCTCGCGTCGATCGTCGACCCCGCGGTCACCGAGCACGGCGGGCACCACGTGTGGGTCCGGCCCGACAGCGCGGATCTCGCGGAGCTCGGCCGACTCGCCGACGCCGGCAAGCTCGGCGTCCACATCGAGCACGCCCTGCCGCTGGCCGAGGCCGCCGAGGCGTTCCGTCTCAGCATGAGCGGGCGAACCCGAGGCAAGATCGTGCTCGAGGCCGACTGACCGGCCGTCCCCGGCAGGGACCGGAGGCGGCAGCGTACGGGGACCGCCCCGCGGCTGCCGCCTCTCAGGGCCCCGGCCGTGGAGTTCATCCGCTGGGGGACGACGAGGCCGGATCGAGACGCAGCAGGACCGCGGTGTTGAGGCGGGGCAGGGACACCGTGAGGGTTCCGTCGGCCGCGTCCCAGCTCGCGGTGGCGCCGGAGTCGGCCGGGTACAGCACCTCGGGGCGCAGGCGGCTGCCACGCAGGTGCGGGATGCGGACCCCGCGGACGTCGCTGTCGGCGTCCTGCGGAGCCGCTCCGTCGGGGACGCCGCTCCGACCGTCCCCGATCGGCTCGCGACGCCAGACCGCGAGGTACGTCGCGGACTCCCCGTGCAGTCCGTAGGCCAACCAGGGGTCCTCCCACCCGGGAAGGCCGAGCGGCCAAAAGGGGCGGGCGCCGCTGATCTCCGGCCTGATGCGCTTGTACAGCTTGATGCCCGCACCCACGAGGGCGGCCTGTTCCTCGTCCATGCGGTGCAGGAAGCCGGAGAGGTGGACGCGGCCCAGAAGGGCGGTGGTCATGGTGAAGGCGATCTCGTCGAGGCCGAAGTGCGGCTGGGGGTAGGCCCAGACGGCTGCCTGTTCGGGGGTCACCGCGGTGGCGGCCGCCGCCGCGATGGGCGGGTAGCGCAGGGGATCCTGCTGGTCACTGGTGGACTGCACCTGGGCCACCGCCAACTGGGCGTAGTCCATGCGCAGCCCTCCCGAGCCGCAGTTCTCCAGGACGAGGCCGGGGTGCCGGTCCAGGAGGGAGGTGAGCCAGTCGAGATGTGCGCGGTGGTGCCCGAGCAGGCCCGCGCCGGCGCTCTCGGTGCCGTTCTCGGTGCCGGGGCCGACGTTGATGTTGTAGTCGAGCTTGAGATAGCCCACGCCCCATTCGCCCACGATCCGGTCGACGACGCGGTCGAGGTGGGCGCGGGCGGCGGGGTGGCGCAGGTCGAGGTGGTGGCGGCCGTGCTCGGTCACCCGGACCCCGTTGCGCCTGAAGAACGCCTCGTCCGGCAGGGTCCGGGCCAGTGGGCTGCGTACGCCGACCACCTCGGGTTCCAGCCACAGTCCGGGTGTCATGCCGTGCCGCCTGACGGCGTCGAGAACCTCCTCGATGCCGCCCGGAAAGCGGCGCCCGGCCGGTTCCCAGGCGCCCACCGCGTCCCACCAGCCCTGGGCGTCGTCGTCGTACCAGCCGGCATCGATGACGAAGACCTCCGCGCCGGCGGCACCGGCCGCCTCGATGAGCGGCAGGAGCTTCTCGGTGGTGGGGTCACCCATCAGGGTGTTCATGTAGTCGTTGTAGATCACGGGGAGTGCCGTGTGGTCCGGGTGGGCGCGACGGATGCGGCGGCGATAGGCGGTTAGTTCACCGAATGCCGCATCCAGGCCGCCGGTCCCGGTGTGGACCAGGACGGCGGGCACCGTGCTGAACTGCTCACGCGGGGCCAGCGTCTGTCGCCACTGGTGATGCGGGTCGTCCGGTCCGAACAGGGCGAGGTAGGCGGCGCCCTCGCGCTCCCCGGTCTCGTAGCGCCAGCCGGCACTGGA
Source organism: Streptomyces sp. NPDC028331 (assembly GCF_055565775.1). Taxonomy (NCBI): domain Bacteria; kingdom Bacillati; phylum Actinomycetota; class Actinomycetes; order Kitasatosporales; family Streptomycetaceae; genus Streptomyces; species Streptomyces sp. NPDC028331. The sequence goes on from NZ_JBVHTR010000007.1 coordinate 244,815, forward strand.
CTCGATCTGCCAGAGCCAGGCGCCCCCGCCGCCGTCGGTGAGCGCGGCGACCGGCAGGTGCCGGCCCGTCGACCAGGAGCCCTGGGAGTGGCGCTCGAAGCAGCCGCGGCCCTCGTGGCCGTGGGCGGCCCTGTTCAGCGAGACGACCTGGTCGCGGAACGGGGCCTGCCGCCAGCGGCATTCGGCGAGCCAGTCGTTGTCCGCCCAGTGCAGGGTCAGGCCGTCGAGGCCCTTCGCCCGGTCGGTGATCCCGCCGAGCGTGAGGGTGGAGACACTCTCCAGGTGCAAGGGGGCGTCGCCCTCGTTGAGCAGACGGACCTGCGAGCGCAGGAAGCCCGCACCCGGAACGGTGCTGAGGGTGACGTCGGCGGCGAGTCCGGTTTCGGGGTCGGTCAGCCGGATCGTGGTGCGCCGCCACTCTCCGTCTTCGGCCTTCTCGTGGTCGCGGAGGACCAGGCGGCCGCCGACGGTCGTCTCGATGAAGCGTTCCCCCGACCAGGCTCGTCCGTGCCCCGTGAGGATCACCTCGACGAGGGGGACGAGGGAGTCCCCCGCCTTGCCGTCGGCGGTGAGTCCGACCGACCCCGAAGGGTCCGCCACGGCGCGCAACCCGAAGGCTTCATCACTCCACAGCGGGGACTCCTGGGAGATCTCGACAGCAGGTGTCAACGCGATTTCCCTTCTGGAACAAGTGATCGTTCCGTGGTCCGACACGGGTCGGACTGGCCGCACGACCGGACGGAGCCCGGGAGCAGGCGGGCTGAAGCGCTGCCGTGCTCCCGGGCGATGGCCTGGCGTTGCCGGAGTGGCGTATCAGGTCAGGGTGAGCTCCAGGACGGTGACGGAGAGCGGGGGCAGAGTGCTGGTGAAGGAGGCCGCGGCGCCGGTGACGGTGCTGGTCCTGGGCACCAGGGTGGTGGGTTCGGTCAGCGTGTTGGTGGTGGTACGTGAGGGTCCGGTCAGGACGGTGGCGGTGGCGTTCCTCTTGACGCCCTTGGCCAGCCCCTTCAGTTCGACCGGCACACTCACCTTCTCCGTCCCGCAGTTGACGATCGCGAGATAGAGGCGGTTGCCGGAGCGGGTGGCGACGGTGGCGACGGCGGGCAGTGCGCGGGCGGAGGCCGGCAGCACGGTGCTGCCCAGCCTGCTCGTCAGCATGTGCTGCGCCCAGTAGCTGGGCGAGACATAGCTGGTGAGGTTGTCGTAGGCGATCAGGTTGGTCGCCCAGACGTTGTTCTTGACGTGGGAGAAGAGCGGCGCGTAGCACTCCATGAGGACCTGGTCGGAGTTGCGGATCAGGCCGGCCAGCCATGCGGCGTCGCCCAGCGCGGCGTTGAGGTCGGGTGTGGGACGCCCCTCCTGCGCGGCCCATTCCCCGACGAAGACCTTCGTCGAGTTGCGGTCCCGGCTGTCGTACTTGTGGGTGGCGGCCTGGGCGGCGGACGGCGCGAGGTAGTAGTGCTCGTCGATCAGGTCCGGCTCGCGACTCGTCACCGGCGTCGTGGCGATCAGCTTCAACTGCGGGTACTTCGCCTTGATCGCGTCGTGGAAGGCCGCGTAGCGCTCCTCGTACGACCCGGAGCGGTCGAAGAAGTCCTCGTTGCCGATCTCCACGAATTCCAGTGGGAACGGCTTCGGGTGTCCGTCGGCGGCCCGCTTGGCGCCCCACGTGCTGGTCACGGAGCCGGTGATGTACTCGATCTCGTCCAGCGCGTCCTGGACGTAGGGCTTGAGCGCGTCGCCGGTCACGTGTTCGCCGTTCAGCGCGTACCCGGCGAAGACGGCGAGCACCGGCTGGGCGTTCATGTCCTCGACCCATTCCAGGTATTCCAGCAGGCCGAGCCCGTCCGTGGACCAGTAGCCCCAGGCGTCGTCCATGTGGCCGGGGCGCTCCCAGACCGGACCGATGGTGTTCTTCCAGTTGAACCTGGTGGCGATCGTGTTGCCCTCGACGAAGTTCCCGCCGGGGAAGCGCAGGAACTTCGGCTTGAGAGCGACCAGTTTCTCCATCAGGTCGATGCGCAGTCCGTTGGGACGGTTGTTGTAGGTGGGTGGGAAGAGGGAGACGTGCTGGAGCCAGAGGGTCTCGCCCGCGGCGGCGGGATCGGCGGTGGTGACGGTCAGTCTCGCGTCACCGGTCACGGGGGCACCCGCACCGGTGCGCAGGGTGAGCTCGAAGGGGCGGTCGGGGAACGTGGTGCCGACGTGGGGCACATGTGCGGAGGCGTACACCGTCGCGCCGTCCGCCGACTCGACGCTCACCGTGAGGGGCCCGATCCGGCGCGATGCCTTGGCGAACAGCCGGGCCGTGTAGGTGGTTCCGGGCCGCACCGGTATTCCCCAGAAGCCGTCATTGGCGACCCCGGCCCGGTTTCCGGCCCCGGTGCCCGTCGGCAGCACGACCTTGAGGGAACGCTTGAGCGCGTCGTTGAGGGGAGTGGCGGTGTCGAGCGCGAGAGTCGTCCCGCCGACGGCGGACCAGTGAACCGGCGCGGTGTCACTGGCCATCATCGAGCGGTTCTGCACGAGTTCGGCGTAGATGCCTCCTTCGCCCGAGTGGTTGATGTCCTCGAACATCAGACCGGGAAGGATGGGGGACACGGCGTGCGCGGGGTTGGCGACGTCCACGCTCAGCAGCGGTGTCGTGGTCTCCACCGGCACCCCGGCCAGCGCCGCGACCTGGTCGGCGGTGAGGGCGGACGGGAACATCCACACGTCGTCGATCAGGCCGTGCCACTGGTCCACGTGCCCGCCGCCGTAGAGGGCGCGGCCGATGGCGGTGGCGCCGCTGCCGGCCCAGCCCGCCGTGTAGGCGGTTTCCCCTTCCAGCACGCCGTTGACGTAGAGGCGGGTGACACCGGCTGAGGGGTCGCTGACGCCGACCAGATGGGTCCAGACGCCGGTGGCGGGGGCGGAGGCGGCGGCCGCCACGGCGGCACTTCCGGTGGCGTCCCCGTTCAGCCGGGCGAAGGCGAAGGTGCCGGTGTCGTCGCGCAGCCCGAGGTAGAAGGCGCTGACGACCTTGCCGTCGATGCTGACGGCGGTCTGGTAGCCGCCCGTCTGGGCGAGGTTGACCCATGCGGCCACCGAGAACGCCTTGGAGGTGTCGAGGGCCGGCCCGGACGCCGTGGCGTTGCCGCCCGCCTTGAGGTTCAGGCAGTGGGCGCCGACCTTGCCGGTGTCCCAGGCGGCCGCGTCCTGGAGGACCGCGGTGCGACCGTTGCCCGAAGAGTCGGCGGCCGAGGTACCGGAGCCCTCGTCGAAGGTCCAGTGCGCGGCCGCGGCGGGGAGGTCCGCGGCAGGGGCGTCCGCGGCGGCGCCGGAGCGCTCGGCGGCCCGGGCGGGGGCGGAGGCGGCGAAGGTCCCGGCGAGGGACGCGGCGCCGAGGGCGGCTGTGAGGACGGTCCTGCGGGGCAGCCCGGCTTCTGAAGACATGTGCGACATTCCTTGGTGAGAGAGGAGTCGGTCAGGGCGACTGCGGGGTCATCGGCGGGGGAGGAGGTGTGAACCCGGGTGGCGCGGCCTCCACCGCCGGCGGACGGCGGGCGGCACTTGTGCCGCCGCCCGCCGTCGGTGATGACTCGGTCGGTCCGGTCAGGGAGCGATGTTCCACTGCTGGCAGGTGTTGTCGAGCTGCTGCCACTGGCGGACCACGGTGCCGTTGGCCGTTCCGCAGTTCGCGACGTCCAGCGTCATGCCGGTGTTGACGTTGGTGAGGGTGTAGTGGGTGCCGACCTTGGTGACGTCCCACTGCTGGCAGGTGTTGCCGAGCGAGGCCCACAGCTGGACGGCCGTGCCGTTGCTCTGCCCGCAGTTCTTGTCGTCCAGCACCGTGCCGCTGTTGACGTTGGTGATGGTGTAGTGGCCGTTGCCCGCGCTGGAGAACTTCCACTGCTGGCACGTGTTGCCGAGCGAGGCCCAGATGTCGATCGACGTCCCGTTGGCCGTGCCGCAGTTCACCGCGTCCAGGACCTTGCCGGAGTTGGTGTTGGTCAGGCGGTAGGCGGTCCCGGGGACGGGGAAGGCGGCGGCCGGGGTGGTGTAGGCGACGGAGGTGATGTTGGCCTGGACGGCGTTGTCGGCTGCGTCGGTCGGGTAGCCGGAGGTCATGACGCCCTCGAAGAAGGAGCCGTCGGACCCGTTGCTGTCGTCACCGCCGGTGCCGAGGACGATGGCGCCCTCCTTGTGCATCGGGGTGTACCCGCCGATGTTGGGCAGGGCCCCGTTGTACCAGGTGGTCAGCGAGCCCGACTGGGCGTTGCCGCCCTTGATCGCGTAGGTCGTCGTGCCGTTGTTCTTCTCCATGGCGGTGACGTACTCGCTGGAGTTGCCCTTGTTGTTGGTGTCCGAGCCGTTCGCGCCGGCGAACAGGCCGTTCTCCAGGTCGGCCTGGACCCACGGGCCCGAGCCCGAGCAGGGGGAGAACCAGCATTCGGTACCGAAGTTGATCGCGTCCATGTGGCCGTTGCCGGTGTCCGTGGTGGACGTCTCGGCGTTGCCGTAGTCGAAGCAGCAGCGGTTGTTGACGTGGTGGCCGCTGGTCACCATGTAGGTGCCCTCGGGGGAGCTGCCGGTGGCGATGCCCGTGGTGCTGTTGTCGCGGTAGCCGACGCCCGCGGACACGAAGACGCCGTACGCCGCGTGCCCGCCGACCGTGACCGGCAGGGCGTCGGCGATGGCGCCGACGTCCTGGCCGCCGTTGCCGCCCGGCCCCTCGATGGTCAGGTCGTTGTGGTTCGGGCTCTGGTCGTAGATCTTGGTGATGACGCAGGTCGTGCCGGAGCAGAACGAGTCCTGCGCCGCGGCGTTGGCGTAGCCGCCGGTGCTCAGGACGCCGATGTCGGTGCTCGCGCCGTCCGAGGCGCGCTTGACCTGGTAGAGCGGGCCGTTGTACGAGGCGTAGAGCGCCCGGGTGGTGCTGTGCGCGGCGGCGCAGGGGGTACCGGCGGAGGCGTAGATGTCGCACGGCAGGGAGGATGCGGCCAGCGCCGTGTCCGCCGTGCCCACGACCCCGGCGAGGATGCCGGCGAGAAGGGTGAGGACCCCGCCCACCGACAGCAGGAGCCCTCTCAGGTGTCTACCTATCACTGTGAACCTCTTCCGTCTTGCGTTCTTCTCTGGCCCGGCGCTGCGTGCGCGGGGAGCAGGGGGACGTCCGGTGCGCGGTGTTGCGCGCATCCGGGAACTGCCGCCGGGACTCGGAACCGGCGCTGAACGCGACCTCGCCACCCACGGTTGTTGTGGGCGCTAACAAACCAGGTGCTCGGATGCCGCCACTCATCCGAGTTCCAAGGGGACGGGGTACGGCCGACCCGCGTGCTGCTCTGTTCCGGCCCCGTTTCGGGGCGTGATGCAGCAGGTCAGAGCATCCGACCGGTGTGGGCCGGGGGTGTTGCGCGTGGGCCGTTCTCGCGTGGTCGGGGGGGTGATCGACAGGTCTCGCGACTCCGTCTTTTTACGCTGGCGTGAATAGCCGGTCAACACTGCTGAACAGTCAAGAGTGGGGAAACAAAGCTGGGAACTTTGTTGACCCTGGTGCGCGGCCGCGGTGCAGCGGTGCGGATCCCAGGAAGAAGTCGCAGGCCAGAAGGGTCCTGGGGGTGCACTGAGGCCCTCGGAGGATGCCGCGGGCGAGCGTGGGTGAGCCTTGACCCCGTCGGATTGTGTGCGTTAACAATTCTCCACGGCGCGTCGGCTCGTACTCTCGCCCTTCGAGAAGCACCTGAGCCGGCTCCCACCGGAGAAGCACCCGATCGGTAACCTGACGGCCTGTGAGGAGGTGGAGCATGGACGCGGAACGTGCACCGGTGATGGCGGACGTGGCCCGGATCGCAGGCGTTTCGCACCAGACCGTCTCGCGGGTCCTCCACGACCACCCGAACGTGCGGCCCGCCACGCGGGACCGCGTGCTCGCCGCAGTCCGCGAACTCGGCTACCGCCCCAACGCCGCCGCCCGCACCCTGGCGACCCGGCGCACCCGCACCCTGGGTGTGATCAGCTTCAACACCACGCTGTACGGCCCGGCTTGCATGCTCTACGGCATCGAGCAGGCGGCCCGGCAGCACGAGTACTTCGTCACCGTGGCCGCGGTCGGCACGCTCGACCGGCGGTCGGTCCTGGACGCCGTCGACCGGCTTCGGTACCAGGGTGTCGAGGGAATCATCGTCATCGCCCCGCAGACCTCCGCGGTCGGCGCACTGGCGAACGTACCGCCGGACGTGCCCCTGGTCGCGGTCGGCTGCGGTACCCACACCGCGCTGGCCTCGGTCGCCGTGGACAACGAGGCGGGTGCGGAACTCGCCACCAACTACCTGCTCGACCTCGGCCATCGCACGGTGCACCACCTGGTCGGGCCGCGTTCCTGGCTCGACGCGCAGGAACGCGAGGCCGGCTGGCGCAGCGCCCTGGCGAAGCGGGGTGCTCCGGTGGCCGAACCGCTGGTCGGCGCCGACTGGACGGCCCGCACCGGATACGAGCTCGGTCAACGGATCGCCGCCGACCCCGACGTCACCGCGGTGTTCTGCGCCAACGACCACATGGCGCTCGGCCTGCTGCGGGCGCTGCAACAGGCCGGGCACCGGGTGCCCGAGGACATCAGCGTCGTCGGTTTCGACGACATGCCGGAGACCGAGTACTTCGGACCGTCACTGACCAGCGTCCGCCAGGATTTCGACGAACTCGGCCGACGTGCCCTGCGCGCACTGATCGAACTCGTCGGCGATCCCGACGCCGGGATCCCGGCGGCCGACGAGACGCCCCACATCATCATCCCGCCCAGTCTGGTGGTGCGAACCTCGGCGACCCGCCCCCGGTACTGACCGACGCCGCGGTCGCACCACCGGCCTGCCCAGAGAAAGGGACTTCCGCCATGGGCCGCCCTTGCACTTAGCGTGAGCGCAGACGATCCGGCTGCGGGACCACACCCCTGATCACCAGGGCCGTCACACGTGAGTGCCGTCTGCCGAACGATTTTTTTCCCCATACCACTTGGGACCCGCAACCGGCGAAGTGATGCGCCGGTCCGGTGCGGTCCTCCGCGGCACCCGCCGGTCGTGACAGCTCCACCCCGGCCACGGTGCCCCCCGATGGCTCCCCGGCCCCGACTCGCCGTCGGGCACCCGTACGTCGTGGCCGCGCGGCGCACCACGGGCGGCTCCTGCTCGGCGACGGCCGCCCGCTGCGCCGCCCACCGCCCCCCGGCGGAACCATCACCCCACCACCTTCGCCCCCTGCCAGGCACCGGCCTGCCCATCGGCCGCGGCCTGCGCACGGGTCCGCGATCCCCGTCATCCCCGATCTGCCCACATCCGCCCCCGGCCGTGGGCTCGTCCCACCACGACACGCCTAGAAGGGTGCTGATCATGATCCGTACCAGACGGTCCCGCACCGTGGCCGCCGCCACCGCCGTTCTCATCTCGCTCGCCGCTGCCGGCTGCTCCAAGAGCGCGGGCGGCTCCGACGCCTCCAGCTCGGCCGGGTCGAGCGCGGGCTCCAGCGCGGCTCCGGTGACCCTGGCCGGTTCGGTCACCTTCAACCAGACGAACCTGGCCAAGCTCGACGCGGCGCTGAAGTCCGCGCTCGCCGGCAAGGACCTGTCGAAGGTCGACATCGCCATGGTCGTGAACGTGGCCGCCGACTACTGGAAGGCCGGTCAGGTCGGCTTCCTCAAGGGCTGCTCCGACCTCGGCATCGCGAAGAGCAAGTGCACCTACTTCGCCCCGCCCAACGGCAAGTTGACGGAGCAGAACTCGGAGCTGGAGACCCTGCGCTCGCAGGGCGTCACCGGCTACTCGATCTCGGCGATCGACCCGACCTCGGCCGCGGGGACCATCCACACCGACGTCCAGAAGGGCATCGACGTCCTCGCGATCGACTCGCCCCTGCCGGGCACCGACGCCGCCTCGCTCTACCTGGGCACCCCGAACTACACCGCCGGATTCCAGGCGGGCACCGCGATGAAGCAGGTGCTGGGCGGCAAGGGCAAGGTGGCGATCCTGGTCGGCTCGCTCACCGCGTCGAACGCCACCCAGCGCATCCAGGGCTTCGAGGACGCGCTCAAGGGCAGCCAGATCACGGTCGCGCAGAAGGTCAACGACAACCTCCAGGCCAGCACCGCCACCTCCGACGCGGAGACCATCCTCGCCAACAACCCCGACGTCAACGGCCTGTACGGCGTCTACTCCTACGACGGCCCCGCGCTGGCGCAGGCGGTGACCTCGGCCGGCAAGACCTCTTCGGTGCACATCGTGTCGGACGACTCCGACGCCCAGACGCTGAAGTTCATCCAGTCCGGCGTCATCTCGGGCACCGTGGTGCAGATGCCGTACCAGCAGGGCTACACCGGGGCGTACATCCTGGCCGCGGAGAAGGTGCTGGGCAAGGACAAGACGATGGCGATCGTCAAGCCCTACCTGGAGAAGGACGGCTCGACCCTGAGCTCCGGCGTCGGCCTGGTCACCAAGTCCGACCTGAGCGCGTACCAGTCCCTCGAATCGCAGCTCGGGATCGGCTGAGCATGACGGCCACGAAGAACGCCCCGGGCCGCGCGATCACCGCGCGGCTGCGGGGAGTGCACAAGTCCTACGGACCGGTGCGCGTCCTCGACCTGCCGGAACTCGACCTCTACGCCGGCCAGGTGATCGGTGTGGTCGGCGAGAACGGCGCCGGGAAGTCCACGCTGATGGGCACACTGGCCGGTTCGGTCCACCGGGACGGCGGCGAGATCCTGATCGACGGCGAGCCCCTCGCGCCGGGGTCCACGGAGGCGGCGGGCCAGCTCGGTGTCGCCATGGTTTCCCAGGAGTTCCCCCTGGTCGGCCAGCTCTCGGTGGCGGAGAACCTGCTGCTGGGCCGCCGCCCGCGGCAGTCGAAGCGGCGGTTCCTGGTGGACCGTGCCGCGCAGCGGGCCGAGGCGGAGGCGATGCTGGCGGAGATCGGCCTGTCCGCCGCGACGATCCCGGTCAGCCGGGAGGTGCGCACCCTTCCGGTGCCGACCCGGCAGATGATCGAGATCGCCAAGGCCTGGGGACGCGAACCCAAGCTGCTGATCCTGGACGAGCCGACCTCCTCACTGGGTCCCGTCGAGGCCGAGATGGTGCTGGGCCTGGCCCGGCAACTGGCGGAACGGGGCGGCACGGTGCTGTTCATCGGGCACCGCCTGGACGAGGTGCGGGACATCAGCGACCGCGTCCTGGTGCTGCGCAACGGGCGGCTGGTGGCCGACCTCGAACCCGCGGAGGCCTCCGAGGAACGGCTCATCCGGGAGATGGTCGGCGGCGAGGTCGCGCAGGGCGAGCCCAAGGCGCCGCCGGCGACGAGCCCGGTCCTGCTGCAGGTCGAGGGCCTGACCGCGGACGGTCTGGGACCGGTCGACCTGGAGGTGCGCGAGGGCGAGATCCTGGGCGTGGCCGGGCTGATGGGCTCGGGCCGCAGCCGTCTGGTCCACACGATCGCGGGCGCGCAGCCCTCGACGGGCGGCCGGATGCGGCTGGGCGGCGAGGCCTACCACCCGCGCGGCGCGGGTGACGGCGTGGCGGCCGGGATCGCACTGATCCCCGAGGACCGCAAGGAACAGTCGCTGGTGCTGTTCGCGTCGATCCGGTCCAACGTCGTCGTCTCGGTGCTCAAGCGGATCAGCACCCGGGGCCTGCTCGGCCCGGGCCGGGAACGCGCCGAGGCGCGGAAGATCACCGAGAACGTCAACGTGCGGATGCAGTCGGTGGAGCAGCCGATCGGCTCGCTGTCCGGCGGCAACCAGCAGCGCGCCATCTTCGGCCGCGCCTTCGCGGCGCAGCCGCGCCTGCTGCTGCTCGACGAGCCGACCCGCGGCGTGGACGTCGGCGCGAAGGCGGAGATCTACCAGCTGATCGACCGGGCGGCCCAGGAGGGCATGGGCGTGGTGGTCGCCTCCTCCGAACTGGAGGAGCTGCTGTGGATCTGCCACCGCATCGCGGTGATGAACCACGGGCGGGTCGCCACGGTCATCGACCGGGCCGACGCCACCAAGGAACGGATCATGACGGCCGCGGCCGGAACCTCACCCCTCATCCCGGACCTGCCCGACCAGGGCAAGCCCGGGCAGGAACACCTGACGAACGGAGCCACAGCATGAGCGCGCAGAGCACGCTCGCCCCCGAGGAGACCGCACCCCGGTCCCGCCCGGCCGTCTCGAGCCTCGCCCGCAAGCTCGCCGCCTCCCCGGAGGCCGGTGTGATCATCGCCTGTGTGCTGGTGTTCGTCGGGATCGCCGCCAACGCGGACACCTACACCGCGGTGGGCAACCTCCAGGTGATGGGCCGCGACCTGGCGCAGGTCGGCATCCTGGCGATCGGCGAGTCGCTGGTCATCCTGACCGGCGGCATCGACCTCTCGGTGGGCGCGTTGGCCGGCCTGTCCGGCATCCTGGCCGCCTGGATGAACGTGAACCAGGGCATGCCCGCGCCCCTCGCGATCCTGCTCACGCTGGTGATCAGCGCCGGGGTCGGCCTCTGGCACGGCATCATGGTCACCCGCCTGAACGTGCCGCCCTTCGTGATCACCCTGGTCACCTACACCGTCGCCCAGGGCCTGGCGCTCGCCATCACCAGCGGCTCGCCCATCAACAACCTCGACCCGCTGTTCAGCAACCTGAGCCAGTACTACATCGGCGAAGTGCCCGTCCCCGCGCTGTTCTTCGTCGGAGCGGCCCTCATCGCCTGGTTCGTGCTGGAGCGCACCTACGTGGGCCGCCAGATCTACGCCGTCGGCGGCAACAAGGAGGCCGCCCGGCTCGCCGGCATCCCGACCGCCCGCCGGATCACCTCCACCTACGTCGCCAGCGCCGTGCTGGCCGGTGTGGTCGGCGTCCTGGTGATCGGCCGGATGAACGTGGCCGACCCCTCGGTCGGCGCGGGCTGGGAGCTGACCGCGATCGCCGCCGCGGTGGTCGGCGGGATGTCGCTCTCCGGCGGCGAGGGCCGCATCGCCGGCATCGCGGCCGGCGCGATCCTGCTGGAGTTCATCACCAACGGCCTGCTCGCGCTCAAGGTCAGCCCGTACGACCAGCAGGTGGTGCAGGGAGCGGTCCTCGGCGTCGCCATCCTCCTGGACCGGGTGCGCGCCCGTTACTTCGGCAGGAGCCGGAGTTAGCACACCGGCCGACTCCGCTGATCCACGCGGGACGTCACGTCGGCGTCGACTAAAGATCGAACATTGATCGGTATATCGAACATTCTGGTGAAGGAGGCTGATGGTGAACGCCGCGGACGAGATGGCCGGGAACCCGGAACCCTGCGTCGTGGGAGTCGACTTCGGGACGCTGTCCGGCCGGGCCGTGGTGGTCCGCGTACGGGACGGCGCGGAGTTGGGGACCGCCGAGCACGCGTACCGGCACGCGGTCCTGGACCGCGAACTGCCGGACGGTACCCGGCTGCCCCCGGACTGGGCACTCCAGGTGCCGTCGGACTACGTGGACGTGCTGCGCCACGCGGTGCCGGCGGCGCTCGCGACCGCCGGTGTGCGGCCGGAGCAGGTCATCGGCATCGGCACGGACTTCACCGCGTGCACGGTGCTGCCGGTGCTCGCGGACGGCACGCCGCTGTGCGAGCTGCCCGGCCTCTCCGGCCGCCCGCACTCCTACGTCAAGCTGTGGCGCCACCACGCCGCCCAGGGCCAGGCCGACCGGATCACGGCACTGGCCGCGGAGCGGAAGGAGCCGTGGCTGGAGCGGTACGGCGGGAAGATCTCCTCGGAATGGGAGTTCGCCAAGGCGCTGCAGGTGCTGGAGGAGGACCCCGAGATCTACCACCGCATGGAGCGGTGGGTGGAGGCGGCGGACTGGATCGTCTGGCGACTGTGCGGGACGTACCTGCGCAATGCCTGCACCGCCGGTTACAAAGGCCAGTTCCAGGACGGCGTCTACCCCTCCCGTGCCTACCTGGAATCACTCAACCCCGGCTTCGCCGACTTCGTGACGGAGAAACTGGAGCACCCCATCGGCGAGTTGGGCGCGAAGGCCGGGAGCCTGACGGCCGAGGCGGCGGCCTGGACGGGCCTGCCGGAGGGCATCGCGGTGTGCGTGGGCAACGTCGACGCCCATGTGACGGCGCCCGCGGCGGGGGCGGTGGAGCCGGGGCAGATGGTGGCCATCATGGGCACGTCGACCTGTCATGTGATGAGCTCCGACCAGCAGGGCACGGTGCCGGGCATGTGCGGTGTCGTCGACGGAGGCATCCTGCCGGGTCTGTGGGGTTACGAAGCCGGGCAGAGCGGGGTCGGTGACATCTTCGCCTGGTTCGTGCGCACCGGCCTGCCCGCCGAGTACGCGGAACAGGCCGCCGCGCTGGGCCGCAACGCGCACGAGCACCTGACGGCGCTCGCGGCCGGACAGCGGGTGGGCGAGCACGGGCTGATCGCACTGGACTGGCACAGCGGCAACCGTTCCGTGCTGGTCGACCACGATCTGAGCGGTGTGGTCGTGGGCCTGACGCTGTCGACCCGGCCGGAAGACGTCTACCGGGCGCTGCTGGAGGCCACGGCTTTCGGCACCCGCACCATCATCGAGGCGTTCGAGGCGTCCGGAGTGCCGGTCGGCGAGCTGATCATCGCGGGCGGTCTGACGAAGAACGCGCTGCTGATGCAGATCTACGCGGACGTCACCCGCCGCCCCCTCGGCGTCATCGGCTCCACACAGGGGCCCGCTCTCGGCGCGGCCATGCACGCCGCGGTCGCGGCCGGGGCGTACCCCGACATCCAGGCCGCCGCCCGGTCCATGGGCAAGGCCGACCGGGGCGTGTACCAGCCGGACCCGGACCGCGCCGCAGCCTACGACCGGCTGTACGCCGAGTACCGGCTCCTGCACGACTACTTCGGCCGCGGCACCAACGACGTCATGCACCGCCTGCGCCGTATTCGGGCCGAGGCATCCGCCTGAGCCGCCCCGTCGCTCGTGCCGTTCCCGCCCGCACGTCGCTCCACTCGAAAGGAACCTCCGTCATGACCGCACCCGAAAAGCCGTCCGCCGGCCAGGAGATCTGGTTTCTCACCGGCAGCCAGGGCCTGTACGGCGACGACGTGCTGCAGCAGGTCGCCCACCAGTCCCGGCAGATAGCCGAACGGCTCGACTCGGCCGACCCGATCCCGCTGCGGATCGTGTGGAAGCCGGTCCTCACCGATGCCGAAGCGATCCGCCGGCTGTGCCGGGAGGCCACCGCCTCCGACGACTGTGTGGGGGTGATCGTGTGGATGCACACCTTCTCCCCGGCCAAGATGTGGATCGCCGGTCTCAGCGCACTGGACCGGCCCGTGCTCCACCTGCACACCCAGTACAACCTGTCGCTGCCCTGGTCGAGCATCGACATGAACTTCATGAACCTCAACCAGGCCGCCCACGGAGACCGCGAGTTCGCCCACATCGAGGCCCGGCTCGGTATCGACCGCAAGGTCGTCGCCGGTCACGCCACCGACCCCCGGGTCGTGGGGCGGATCGCGGCCTGGTCGCGGGCCGCCGCCGGGCGTCACGCGGCCCGCACCCTGCGTCTGGCGCGCTTCGGGGACAACATGCGGGACGTGGCCGTGACCGAGGGCGACAAGGTCGAGGCCCAGATGCGGTTCGGGTTCTCCGTGAACACCTACGGGGTCAACGACCTGGTCGCCGTCGTCGACGCCGTGGAGGACAAGGCGGCCGCCGAACTCGCCGCGGAGTACGTCGAGTCCTACAACGTCGTCCCGGCCCTGCGCCCCGGCGGCATCCGCCACGACTCGTTGCTGTACGCCGCCCGCCAGGAGCTCGGCCTGCGCACCTTCCTCACCGAGGGCGGCTTCACCGCCTTCACCACCAACTTCGAGGACCTGGGCGGTCTGCGCCAACTGCCCGGTCTGGCGGTGCAGCGGCTGATGGCCGACGGCTACGGATTCGGCGGCGAGGGCGACTGGAAGACCTCCGCACTGCTGCGCGTCATGAAGGTCATGGCGCAGGGGCAGCCCGGCGGCACCACGTTCATGGAGGACTACACCTACCACCTCGGGCCGGGCACGCCCCGCATCCTCGGCGCGCACATGCTGGAGGTCTGCCCGTCGGTGGCCGCCGACCGCCCGAGCTGCGAGATCCACCCGCTGTCCATCGGCGGCCGTGAGGACCCCGTCCGCCTCGTCTTCGACGCGGCTCCCGGCCCCGCCGTCGTCGTCGGCCTGGCCGACCTCGGCGACCGCTTCCGGCTGACCGCCAACGAGGTCGACGTCGTCGCCCCCAGCCAGCCGCTGCCCCACCTGCCCGTGGCCCGGGCCGTGTGGAAGCCGCGCCCCTCACTCGCGGAATCGGCCGAGAGCTGGCTGCTCGCCGGCGCGCCGCACCACACCGTGCTCAGCTCCGCCGTCGACACCGAGACGCTGACCGACTTCGCCGCCATGACCGGCGTCGAACTGCTGACCATCGACGAGAACACCACCGCCGAGCAACTCGCCAAGGAAATCCGCTGGAACGCCGCCTACCACCGGCTCGCCCAGGCCCTGTGACGCACGACCGCACCGAAGGAGACGATCGATGACCGTAGCTGTACGCGACGGCCTGCGGCAGGAGGTACTGGAGGCGAACCTCGCCATACCCCAGGTCGGCCTCGCGACCCTGACCTGGGGCAACGTGAGCGGGGTCGACCGGGAGGCAGGGGTGTTCGTCATCAAGCCCTCCGGGGTCCCCTACGAGGACCTCGCCATCGACCACCTGGTGACCGTGCGCCTGTCCGACGGCGCCGTCGTCGACGGCGACCTGAGGCCCTCCACCGACACCGAGACCCACCGCTGCCTGTACCTGGCGTTCCCCTCCGTCGGCGGGGTCACCCACACCCACTCCACCCACGCGGTCGCCTTCGCCCAGGCCCGGCGGGACATACCGGTCCTGGGCACCACCCACGCCGACACCTTCAACGGTCCCATCCCCTGCACCCCCGACCTGACCGCGGAGCAGTGCGCCAAGGACTACGAGTACAACACCGGCCGCGTCATCGTGGACATGCTCGAGGAGGACGACCAGAAGGCCGCCGAGGTCCCTGCCGCCCTCGTCGCCAACCACGGCCCCTTCACCTGGGGCGCCACCGCCCGCAAGTCCCTGGAACACGCGATCATCTGCGAGGCGGTCGCCGACATCGCCCTCCACACCCTCAGCCTCGCCCCGACCGCCCCACCGCCCCGCCACCTCCTCGAGCGCCACTACACCCGCAAGCACGGCCCGGACGCCTACTACGGCAACCCGGACATGACAGCGGTCCCCAGGTGACCCCGCACGTCGTCGTCGGCCCGGCCGACGACGCACCGCTCCCCGGCGCGCGAGCGCCTGCCGGGGAGCGGCAGGGCGCGGTCGTCCACCCCGGCGTCAGGGCGCGTTGACTGTCGCGTGGTCTTCACGCGAAGACGGCGGCGGACCCGGCGTCACCGCAGGTCCGCCGACGTGGACGGCTCGGGAAACCCGAAGGGATGAATGCCGGACAGCGCCGTCCGGTGTCGCACCATCGCAGTCCGTGCGTGCCGCCCCGCGCGTCGTCGTACCGCCTCCTCGTGCTCCGCGTCCTGCGGACCTGATCGTCGAGCGGGCGCGGGCGCCCCGTGTCCGAGAACTCCGGCGGGACCGCGATTCGACATCAGGGCCGACCGGCCCTCGTCCCACCCCGGTCAGCCCATGTGATCGCCGGCAAAGCCGCGGATGATCGAAATGTCGAATGGCGGAAGGAAACCGGGATGACGGACGGCACACACAGCCGCCCCCGGATCCACGCCCTGCTCGCGGACGGTGGCACCGCCTGGGCCAGGGGCCGGGCAGTGGGCCCGGCCGAGTACGACACCGGGGCGACAGGGGCGCGGCCGAGGTTTCCGTCGCCGTGGCCGAGGGACCGCACCACCGCGGCACCTCGGTGCACGCGTGCGCCTGCTGCCCCGCAGGCCCCGGGACCCGTCTGTGCGCCGCCTGCGCTGAGGAGGGAACGGACATGAAGCACAACAAGGTCGGCTCCGTGATGACCACGGATGTCGTCCGCGCCGAATACCGCACTCCGTTCAAGGAGGTCGCACGGCTCCTCGCGGACCGCCGGATCAGCGGACTGCCCATCGTGGACGACGACGACAAGGTCATCGGCGTCATCTCCGAGACCGACCTGGTGACCAGGCAGTCGGAAGCCCTGGACAGGGACGGGACCAACCGTCGCTTCCGGTTCGCGCAGCGCGGGCCCAGGGCTCGCAGGCAGGCCGCAAAGTCCCGTGCCTTCACCGCCGGTCAGCTCATGACCGCCCCGCCCGTCACCGTTCACGCCGAGGAGACCATCGCCGAAGCCGCGCGGACCATGGTGCAGCGCCGCGTGGAGCGGCTGCCCGTACTGGACGAGGAGGACCGGCTCGTCGGCATCGTCACCCGCCGCGACCTGCTCCAGGTCTTCCTGCGGCCCGACGCCGAGATCCGCGACGAAGTGATCGAGGAGGTCTTGGTCCGCACACTGCGGCTGCCGCCCATGTCCATCGACGTCTTCGTGGTCGAAGGCGTGGTCACTCTCACCGGCCGGTTGGAACGCAAGAGCGAGACGGAGATCGCCGTCTCCATGGCCCGGCAGACCGACGGAGTGGTCGCGGTGATCGACCAGCTCACCTACCGGTTCGACGACTCCCGCCTGTCGTCCGGCGAGCGGTCACCGTACGACTTGCCCACGACCGACCGCGCGACCTCCGAGAGGAGGTGACGGGCCGTGGCCGCACAAGCATCGTCGGACGCGGCGGGCGGCCACCCGACCGGTGACCTCGGGCGCCGGATCGCCCTGCGGCGTGAGGAACTCGGCCTGACCCGGGAGGAGGCGGCCGACCGGGCCGGCATGGCTGCCGGCTACCTGCGGTACCTGGAGGAGCAGCCCACCGCCGCGCCGAGCGCGGCCTCCCTCCTGCGGTTGGCCGGAGCGCTCGAGACCACCGTCCGGGACCTCTCCGGCGGCGACGTCGATCTGCCACCCGGCCTCGGACAGGCGGGCCGGCACCCGAAGTTCACGGAACTGACCGCGCAGGAGTGCCGGGAGCTGCTCTCCACGCACGGCGTGGGAAGGCTCGCGGTGCCCACCGACTCCGGACCGGTCGTCGTCCCGGTGAACTACAGCGTCGTGGAGGGGACGCTCGTCTTCAGGACCCGCCCCCACACCGTGCCTTCCCAGGCGTCGGGTTCCCAGGTGGCCTTCGAGGTCGACCACATCGACGGAGCCTGGAGCCAGGGCTGGAGCGTCCTGGTGCGCGGACCTGCCCGAGCCGTGACGGATCCTGATTCCGTACGGCGGCTGGAGAAAGAGGCGTACAGCACACCCTGGGCCGGCGGACAACGTGAGCTGTGGATCCGCATCGAACCCCTCGACATCACCGGGCGCCGGATCACCGTGTGACGACCCGGTCGCCCGGCAGCCCGGTACTCGTCGGCCGGGCACGGCACATGAGCCGGCCGGGCGCGGAGTGCGGAGAGCGCGGTCAGCGCAGTCGGTCGAGCGCCTGCTGGAAGGCGGTGCCGTGCCGGGCTTCGTCCGCGGCGGTGTCGCGGAAGTAGCGGGCGGCGGTGGCGTCACCGACGGCGGTGGCCCGGGCGGCGAACCCCGGGTACAGGTTGACGGCCTCGTTGTGCTCCCCGCTGATGGCCTTGCGCAGGTTCTCCTTGGTGCTGCGCACCAGCCCGGCCAGCACCGCTTCGCCGGCGAAGTGTTCGTGCAGTTCCACTGCGGCTGTGCCCTCGAACAGGCGGGCCAGCGCGGGGTTGCCGGTCTGCTGCGCGCGTGCGGCGAACAGCATGTACTTGGCGTGGGCGAGCGCCTCGCCGTGCATCGCGGTGTCCAGATTGGCCTTCGTACGGGCGGCCTTCACCTTCGGCAGCCCCGCGGGCACCGACACCGTGTCGGCCTTCGGCGGCGCCGGGATGGTGCCGCGGCCGGTGGTCACGACCGTGAGGGCGGTGCGGAAGGCGTCGCGGTGGCGGCCCTCGTCCCCGGCGATCTCGGTGAACAGCTTGGCCGCGTCAAGGTCTCCGTCCTTGCGGGCCTGGTCCGCGAAGCCGCGGTACATGACCTGGTGCTCGTACGTCTCGCCGTTGACGGCCTGGCGCAGGTCGGCAGCGTTCGTGCCGACGACGCCGGCCAGGGTGGCCGCCTCGCGCAGATGCTCGTCAAGCTCGGTCTGCGCCGTGGTGCGGAAGAGCCCGCCGACGGCGGAGTGGGCCTCGCGGTCGGCTTGGGCGCCGAAGAGACCGTAGGACGCGTGGGCGAACGCCTCGCCCTTCATGGCGGTGGTGAGGTCGGCGAGGGTCTGCGAGCGCAGAGCCCGGGCAGCGGCGTGCGTCCCCGGGTGAGACCCGGTCGGCGCGGCGAGGGCCAGGGCTGTGGCTGCCTGGGACGCGGCGCCCAACGTGCACAGGCCGACCAGGAGCGTGCGTATCGAGTGGCGGAACATGACGTCCTCCTCCGGGGGTGTCTTGGAGCGAAGCGCCCCCTCCCTCATCCGAGCGGGAGGTGTCTGTCGCTGCCTTCTCACCTAACCCACTCGGGTGACTACTCGGCGTGACGCGAGGTGAAGTGGCCGCGCGTTCCGGGGCGCGTACGGTTCGCCCGCCGAGCCGGTGCGCCCCTGCTGCCGCCGTGCCGGGCCTGTGTGACGGTGGAGACGGAGCCCACCGCTCCATGGCTTGTGGGAGGAGCCCCGCAGTGACCGGCTGGAGCTGGCAGTACGAGGGCTATGAGCCCGCCGCGGAGCGCCTGCGGGAATCCCTGTGCGCGCTCGGCAACGGTTACTTCGCCACCCGGGGGGCGCTGCCCGAGTGCGCTGCGGACGACGTGCACTACCCGGGCACCTACGCGGCCGGCTGCTACAACAGGCTCGTCTCCGAGGTGGCGGGCCGCCGGGTCGAGAACGAGGACATGGTCAACCTTCCCAACTGGCTGCCGCTGCGCTTCCGCGCCGCCGGACGGCAGTGGCTGACGCCGGACACGGGGACCGTGCTCGACCACCGTCAAGTCCTGCACCTGTCCTCGGGCCTCCTGGAGCGCCGCACCCGGTACGGTCTCGACGACGGCCGCGCGCTCACCGTGCGCCAGCAGCGCATCGTGCACATGGCCGACCCCCACCTCGCCGCCCTGCGCACGGAATTCACCGCGGAGGGCGCCGCCGTCGCACTCCAGGTCGAGGCCGCACTGGACGGCGGCGTCACCAACGCCGGCGTGGCGCGGTACCGGGACCTGGACGGCCGCCACCTGACCCATGTGCACACCGGCACGGACGCCCCGGACACGGTGTGGCTGCGCTGCCGCACCCGCACCTCCGACATCCGGATCGGCCTGGCCGGCAGGCTGACCGCCGCCGCGCCCGTCGTCACCGGGCACCCGTTTCCACGCGCCGTCCAGAGCCTGGGTTTGCACCTGGCACCCGACCGGACCGTCACCGTCGACAAGACCGTGGCCCTGCACACCTCCCGCGACCCCGCCATCAGCGACCCGCTGCAGGCCGCGATCGACCGCGTCCGGCAAGCCCCCGGCTTCGACGCACTGCTGGAAACCCACCGCACCGCCTGGCACCTGCTGTGGCGGCGGGCCGACCTCGACATCCCCGGGGAGGCCGGCCGCGTGCTGCGGCTGCACCTCTTCCACGTCCTGCAGACCCTCTCGCCGCACACCGCCGACCTGGACGTCGGCGTGCCCGCCCGCGGCCTGACCGGAGAGGCCTACCGCGGGCACGTCTTCTGGGACGAGCTGTTCGTGCTGCCGTACCTCAACCTGCACTTCCCGGAGGTCTCCCGGGCCCTGCTGCACTACCGCCACCGTCGCCTGGACCGAGCCCGGGCCGCGGCGCGCGCGATCGGCCGGCGCGGGGCGCTGTACCCGTGGCAGAGCGGCAGCGACGGGCGCGAGGAGTCCCAGGAGGTCCACCTCAACCCGCGCTCCGGACGCTGGGTGCCCGACCACAGCCGACTGCAGCACCACGTCGGCTCGGCCGTCGCCTACAACGTGTGGCAGTACTGCGAGGCCGGCGGCGACGTCGAGTTCCTGCACACCAAGGGCGCCGAGATGCTGCTGCAGATCGCCCGCTTCTGGGCTGACTCGGCGACCTACGACCCCGCGCTCGGGCGGCACCGCATCCGCGGCGTGGCCGGCCCCGACGAGTACCACGACGCGTACCCCGGCGCCGAACAGCCCGGCCTCGACGACAACGCGTACACCAACGTCACCGCCGCCTGGGTGCTCACCCGCACCCTGGAACTGCTGCGCACCCTGCCCGAACCCCGGCGCCTGGAACTCGCGGAGCGCACCGGGCTGGGCGACGGCGAACTCCAGCGGTGGGAGGAGGTCTCCCGCACGCTCCACGTGCCGTTCCACGACGACGTCATCAGCCAGTTCGACGGCTACGGCGACCTCGCCGAACTCGACTGGGACGGTTACCGGAAGCGGTACGGCGACATCCGGCGCCTCGACCGGATCCTGGAGGCGGAGGGCGACACCGTCAACCGCTACCGCGCCTCCAAGCAGGCCGACGTGCTCATGCTCGGCTACCTGTTCGCACCGTCGGAACTGCGGGCCCTCTTCGCCCGCCTGGGCCACCGGCTGGACGAGGACACCTGGCGGCGCACCGTCGACTACTACCTCGCCCGCACCAGCCACGGCTCCACCCTCAGCGGCCTGGTCCACGGCTGGGTCCTGGCCCGGACCCGGCGCGCCGAGGCGTGGGCGTTCTGTCAGGAGACCTTGCGCGGCGACATCGCCGACGTGCAGGGCGGCACCACCGGGGAGGGCATCCACCTCGGCGCGATGGCGGGCACCCTCGACCTCGTCCAGCGCGGGCTGACGGGCCTGGAGACGCGCCACGGCGCGCTGTGGCTCGACCCCGTGCCGCTGCCGGAACTGTCGTCGTACGGGTTCACCCTCCGCTACCAGGGGCACTGGGGCGTACGGCTGCGACTGGAGCGCGGCCTGCTGGAGATCTCGGTACCGTCGTCCGACCGCGCCCCCATCGACATCCGGCTGCCGGACCGTGCGGTGTGCCTCCAGCCGGGGGAGACGGGCCGGTTGGTCGTCTCCGAGTGATGCCAGGGTCGTCCTACGGCCGAGTCGCCCGGTGGTGCGGGAACGTGCACGATGGAAAGCGACCTGGGGGAGTGGCCATGAGACTTTCGTTTCTCGAACGTCTGTACAAGCAACCGGGTCCCTTCGCGTCGGTCTATCTGGACACGTCTCGCGACAGCGCCGTCGAGGATCCCGACGCCGCCGTGCAACTGCGGTGGCGGCATCTGCGGGACACCCTGATGTCCGAGGGAGCGGACCAGGACTCCATCACCGCGGTGGCCCGCACGGTGGGCTGCGACACCGACGTCCCCGGCGCCCACGGTCAGGCCGTGTTCACGGCACACGGCCGGCTGGCGCTGCTGGACGAGCTGCCCAGCCCGCCCGCACGGGACACGGCGCACTACGGGACCCTGCCGGACACCATGCCCCTGATCGTCCAGCACGCGCCCGGCATCGCGTATCTCGCGGTCCACGTCCACTACGGCGGCCGGCACTCCACGGACGCCACCGGCACCGTGCGCATCGACGCCGAGGCGGGCGTCTGGCCCCTGACCAAGGTGACACCGGGGCACCGCCTGCACGAGGAGATCCCCGCGGCCGACTGGCTGCACGCCGCCGAAGTGATCGGCCGGGAACTGGAAGACCATGCACGGCGCCTCGACACGGAAGCGGTGGTCGTCGCGGGAGACGCCTGGGCTCGCGGCATCCTCGTCAACCGGCTCCCCGCTTCCCTGCGCGGCCGGCTCACCACGGTCGAGGACGCGGGCGAGTCCCAGCCGGGGCGGGCGCTGCTGGAACACCGGCTCGAAAGCCTCTTCGGCGGGCGCATGGCCGCACACGACCGGGCACTGCTGGATGCCTTCCTCGCGCAGAAGGCGCGCGACGGAGCCTCGGCCGAGGGCCTGTCCAACGCGGTGTCGGCCCTGCAACGCGGTCGGGTCAAGGCCCTGTTCCTCAACGACCACCCCGAGTCGACGCTACGTCTGTGGGTGGGTCCCGAACCCGGACAACTCGCCCTCACCGAAGAGGAGCTGCGCTCCTACGGCGTACAGGACGTCCGCGAGGAGCGCGCCGACGCGGCCCTGACCCGGGCCCTGGTCGGCACGAGGGCCGAACTGGTCGTGGTCCCCGAGCAGCGGCTGCTGCTGCGGGAGGGCGTGGGCGTCCTGCTGCGCTACGCCGACCCCGCATCCCCCGGCTGACACCCTGCGGCGCGGGTGCGCACGTGGTGCCCCCCCCGGCCCCCGGGACGCACCGAGGGCTCGTCGTCGCCCCGCACACCGCGGCAGGCGCCCCGCACACCGCGGCAGGGGATACGGCTGGGCCCGTACCGCGGGGGCGCGCCGCCGCGCGTCCCGTCCTCAGTCCGGCTCCATGTACGGGCGCCGGAACAGGGGGGCCTGGCCGATGCTCCACGGGCGTACGGCTGCCAGCGCCTGGACGACAGCGGATTCCAGGGCGCCGCCGGTGTCGATCGGGACGGCCTCCGTCCACGGCGGCTCCTTGGCCGCCATGGCGGCGGCGACATCGAGGTCGGCGTCCGACGCTCCCGGGGCTCGGGTGGTCAGGCGGGCCGCCGATATCTCGCCGGGGACCCGGCAGTGCAGGGCCACCAGGTCGGCGCTGGTGCGTTCGGCCATGCGAACGGCCGCTTCGCGCTGTCCCGCGTCGGACCAGGTGGCGTCCAGGACGACGGACTCTCCGCAGGACAGCAGGGCGGATGCCCGGTCGAGCAGCGCCTCGTAGGTCCTGGCGGTCCACTCGGCCGTGTAGAGGCCCTCCCCGTAGCCGGCCGCCGCGGACTGCTCCGCCGGGATGCCCGCCAGTTCCTTGCGGAGACGGTCGCTGCTGAGCAACGTGACACCCAGGCGGTCGGCCAGCGCCCCTGCGAGGGTCGACTTGCCGCTGCCCGGCAGGCCGCCCACGAGCGTCAGGCCGACGGTGGAGGCGCGCAGGTGCCGCAGTGCCGTCGTGACCAGCCGGCGTGAAGCCGCCTCCGCGCCGGGCGCGCCCTGTCGGGCCTGGATCAGGGACACCTTGGCGCGGACGAACGCGCGGTAGGCGACGTAGTGGTGCCACAGGGACGGCGGTGCCGGATCGCCGGAGTACTCGCTGTACTGGCCGAGGAAGAAGGCCGCCGCGTCCGGTGCGCCGAGCTGTTCCAGGTCCATGGCGAGGAACGCGGCGTCGTCGAGGCCGTCGACGTACCGAAGGCGGTCGTCGAACTCCAGGCAGTCCAGGATGCGCGGCCCGTCGTCCAGGCAGAAGACGTCCTCGGCGAGCAGGTCGCCGTGCCCGTCCACGATCCGCCCCTGCTCGATGCGGGTGTCGAACAACTGCTTGCGTCCGGCCAGATAACGGCGCACCAGCCGCTCGACCTCTTCCACCCCGTCGGGCACGGATCCGTTGCCGGCCACCGCGCGGACCTGCGCGAAACCGGCCTCCCAGCGCGAGGACAGCGCCTCCCGCGTGCCTTGTTCGTCGACCTCGCGGCTGCGGGGTGCGCCCGCGTGGCACGTGGCGAGCTGCCGGGCGACGGCGCGGAGGTCTTCGTCGATCGCGGCACCTTCCCGTACCAGCAGGGACAGGCGCCGGTCGGCCGGCATGCGGCGCATCACCACGAGCGGTTCGGGCGCCTTCGTGTCCGGGCTGCGGATCTCGCCCAGGCCCAGGTAGACGTCGGGCGAGAAGCGGCGGTTGAGCGCGACTTCCCGCTCACACGCGTCCCGGCGAGCCGCCACGGTGGAGTAGTCCAGGAAGCCCAGATCCACCGGCTTCTTGACCTTGTAGGCCCGGTCACCGACGAAGAACACGACGGCGGTGTGCGTCTCGCGCACTTCTGCGCGAGGGAGCGCCGGAGCGGCGAGAGCCGCGGTCGGTGCGTCGACCCCCGTGGCCGACCGCAGCACCGACGCGTCGGAGTGATGCCCCGGCATGTTCGGCTCCCTCGAATCGCCCGGCTCAGTCATGGGATACGACCGCGACGGGGCAACGGGCGTGGTGGATGGCAGCCTGGGCCACGGGGCCCAGGCGTGGAGCGAGGACGGCGTGGTGCCTGCGTCTGCCCACCACCAGCATTCCGGCGCCCTCGGCCGCCCGCACGACGGCCTTGGCAGGGCTGTCGAACGTGATGGTGTCGGCGACATCGACGTGCGGAAACCTCTCACGCCAGGGGACAAGCGCCTGGCTCAGCCGCTTCCGCGCGTCCTGACCGATCTCCTCGGCGACGTCGTGGTCGATGCCCCAGGGCAACTGCGCGTGGACGGGCACGCTGCGGCCGTGGACGGCCCGCAGGCCCACGTTCCTCGCCGTGGCGGTGGCGAAGGCGAAGGCGAGCAGGTCGTCGCACGGTCCGTGCAGTTTCAGCGCCACCACCACGCCGCCGTGGGAGGCGGGCGTGGGCACCTCTTCGCGGGTTCCGGCGCGGACCAGCACCACCGGCCGCTCGGCCCGTGCCACGACCGGCATGCTGACGTCGCCCAGGAAGTAGCTCTCGGCGGGCTCCAGCCCGCGGGAACCGAGCACGGTCATCTCCGACTCGCTTGCCGCTCGCAGCAGTGCGTGCTCGGCGTCGTCGGCGATCAGGCTGCCGACGACGGTGAGGTTCGGGTGGCGCGCCTGGAGCTTCGCCCGTGCGTCGTGTACCAGCCGCCTCGCCCAGTAGTTCTGATCGACCTCGCAGGGAAGGCGGGTCGGTTCCGGCACCAGCAGCGGCCACGCGTGCAGCAGGCGCAGAGTCAGCTTGCGCCGTTCGGCTTCGTCGGCGGCCCAGTGAGCAGCGGCAAGACTCTCGGGCGAGCCGTCCAGGCCCACCGTGACTACGGGGTCCATGGTGACTGCCTCCGTCTCGTGGGAAGCCGGAATGACGGTGCGGAGTCCGTCCGCCCGAACGGCACCGGCACGCCGAGCAGTGACTTCTTCTCATCCGAGGACTACCGCATGCCTCCGTGCGGCGCATGCCCGGCACCACGCCGGGCTCCGGCCGGTGGCCTTCACCGTGACCCGCGCGGATCACTGCGATGAGGCGCGGGGAGCCGCCGAGCGCCGAGGTCCGGCGGTGCCGGTGGTGTGCGGTCCGCCCGCGCGCGGACGACGGACGGCTCTCGGTTGCCGCAGGCGGGTGACGGTGCTGAACCGGGCGGCGCGGCGACGCAGGTGCCGGTGACCGACGGCCGGACGGGGGCGAGCCGGGGCACGCGCGGTCCGGTAGAAGATCCGCTTGCCGAGCTCGACGAGGAGGAGGTAGACGACGACCATGGCACCCACCGCGGCGAAGAAGAGGGTCGGCAGCGGCTCGAAGCCGAGGACGGGGGCCAGTGGGGTGGCCGGAAGGGCGGCGCCCAGAGCGACGACACCCAGGGCCGTCAGCGCCAGGGGCAGGCTGGGGTGGCTGCGCCAGAAGGGGCTGCGTCGGGTGCGGATGGCGAAGATCACCAGGGTCTGTGTGGCGAGGGACTCCACGAACCAGCCGGTGTGGAACCGGGCCGCGTCGGCGTGGAAGACCCCCAGCATCACCGCGAAGGTCACAAAGTCGAACAGGGAGCTGATCGGCCCGAAGCACACCATGAAGCGCCGGATGAAGGCGATGTCCCAGTGCGCCGGGCGGCGCACCTGTTCCTCGTCCACCTCGTCGGTGGGGATGGCGAGCTGACTGGTGTCGTACAGAAGGTTGTTCAGCAGGATCTGCGAAGGCAGCATCGGCAGGAACGGCAGGAACAGCGAGGCACCCGCCGCGCTGAACATGTTGCCGAAGTTGCTCGAGGTGCCCATCAGCACGTACTTGATGGTGTTGGCGAAGATCCGCCGCCCCTCGGCGACCCCGTCCGCCAGGACCCCGAGGTCCTTCTCCAGAAGGATCACGTCGGCCGCGTCCTTGGCCACGTCCGTCGCCGAGTCCACCGAGATGCCCACGTCGGCCGCGTGCAGCGCCAGGGCGTCGTTCACTCCGTCGCCGAGGAAGGCCACATCGCCGCCGGTCCGCCGCTGCAGGCGCACGACGCGGGCCTTGTGCTCGGGACTGACCCGGGCGAAGACGGTGGTGTGCCGGATGGCGGCGGTGAGCTGGTCGTCGTCCAGGGCGTCCAGGTCGGTCCCGGTCAGGACGCCGACATCGCTCAGTCCCAGGTCCTGGCAGACTTTGGCGGCGACCGCCGCGTTGTCCCCGGTGACGATCTTCACGGTGATGCCCAGGTCGTGCAGTCGTTCCAGCGCCTCGGCCGCGTCGGGTTTGGGCGGGTCGAGGAAGACCAGCAGACCGGCCAGGCGCAGGTCACGCTCGTCGGCGGCGGTGAGGGCGGTGGCCGCCCGGGCGGGACGGGTCGCCACGGCCACGACGCGGTTGGCGGCGGCGAAGCAGGCGTCCAGCGCCTGACGGGCCGTCTCGGGTACCTCCGCGCAGCGTTCCAGTACCGCTTCGGGGGCGCCTTTGGTGATCAGCATGGTGCCGCCGGCGGGATCGGCGACCGTGACGGAGACCATCCGCCGCTCGTGATCGAAGGGCAGCGTCGCGATCCGCTTCCAGCCGCTGCCGCTGAGCGCCGAGCGCCCGGGGGCGGCGGCAGGGGAGTCCCACAGGGCGCCGTCCAGTGGATTGGCGCCCACGGCTCGGCCCTGGCCGTCCAGTTCCGTCTCGGTGCACAGCAGCCCGAGGCGCAGCACTTCCTCCGACGAGCCACCGCCGGCCGGCACTGCCCGCACGAAGTCGACACGGCCCTGGGTCAGCGTCCCGGTCTTGTCGGTGAACAGCACGTCCACGTCACCGAGGTCCTCGATGCACACCAGCCGCTTGACCAGCACCTTGCGCCGGCTCATCCGCCGCGATCCCGCGGCCAGGCTGGTGGAGACCACGGCGGGCAGCAACTGCGGAGTGATGCCGACCGCGATGGCCAGGGAGAACAGCAACGCGTCGATCAGCGGCTTGTGCAGGACGACGTTGATGATGAAGATCGACGTGGTCAAAGCCCCGGCGACGTACACCAGCAGCATCGAGAACCGGCGCAGCCCCACCTGGAACTCGGTCTCCAGCTGGTGGCCGCTCAGCCCGGCGGCGATCTTCCCGAACTCGGCCTCCGCGCCGGTGGCGACCACCACGCCGCGGCCGCTTCCGGAATGCACCACGGTGCCCATCAGAGCGCACCCGGACAGATCCGCCAGCGCCGCGCCGGCCGGCACCGCAGCGATGTTCTTCTCGACCGGCAACGACTCGCCGGTCAGCACCGACTCGCTGCACTCCAGCCCGTTGACCTGAAGCAGCCGGAGATCCGCGGGCACGATGTCGCCCAGCCGCAACTCCACCACATCGCCCGGAACCAGCCCGGTGACCTCCACCTCCTGCGGTCGCCCGTCGCGGAGCACGAGCGCACGGTGACGGATCCTCGCGTGCAGCGACTGGGCGGTCTTCTCCGCCCGGTACTCGTTGACGAAGCCCAGACCGACGGAGAGCGCCACGATCACCCCGATGATCAGAGAATCGCTGCGCTCACCGACGGAGTAGGAGACGACGGCTGCGGCCAGCAGCAGACCCAGCAGCGGGGACCGGAGCTGGTGCCACAGGACGAGCCATGCCCGGGCCCGGTGCGAGTGGACCGCGTTGGGCCCCCAGAGCTTCAGCCGCCGTTCCGCCTCGTCCGACGAAAGACCGCCGCCGGTCACCCCCAGATCGAGCAGCACCTCGGCAGTGGGCCGGGCGGCCGCCGCGGCGGCACGCCCCGCGGCCGTCGGCCGCGCCGGGACGGTGGTCACCATCACCGACCGCTCCCGGGGCTCGTGCCGCTCTCACGGCGGGAGGGACCCGCACCAGGCCCGGGCCCGGGTGCCCGGGACACACCCACGGATCCAACGGGCCCCTGACAGCAACCGCGTGCGGGGCACGGACGTGCCGATACCGGTGTCACAGCTCCACCTTGGGTCCGGTACCGCCCGGATCCAAGGGGCCATCCGGGCCCTGTCTCGGGACCTGCGTCGCAGCCCGACGCCGGCCGCCGGTGCCGTCCACCGCGTCCTAGCAGTGCCGGTCGCGTGCCTTCCGTACGGAATCGGCGACGCGGTCGATCAGTTCGGGGAGGGCCGACCGCACAGGTTCGCTCAGGCCCGTGCCGAGGCCGACGTCGGACGCCTCCACGGCGTGCACCACGAGCTCGCGCGGGAGCCGGTCGAGGGCTTCCGCCAAGGCCAGGCACTCGCCCAGGCCGAGGGCGTGGGTGCTCGCCGAACCCGCCCGGTGCGCGGCCGCTTCCGACGCTGAGAGGGTGTGCAGCCGGCCGGGCCGGGCGGGGCGCGTGCGGACGGCTTCCACGACGACGACGGTGTCTGCGCCGTGCCACAGGTCGAGCATCCGGCCGGGTTCGCCGTCGCCGACCGCGAGCACGGTGCCGTCGGGAACCCGGTGCCGCAGTGCCTCCACCACCGCCGGGCCCACGCCGTCGTCGCGGCGGAGGGGATTGCCCACCCCGATCACCACGATCCGGCCGGTCATGTGCGCTCCACCGTGAGGTCGAGGAAGTGGGTGGAGCAGGAGATGCACGGGTCGTGGTTCCGGATGGCGCGCTCGCACACGGTGGTGAGCTCCTCGTCATCGGCGGCGGGGCCCGGCCTGTCCAGTCGCGCCTGGACGGCCCGGCGCAGGTCCTCCTCGATGGCCGACTGGTTCTGGGCGGTGGGCGGAACGATGCGTGCCGCGGTGAGCGTGCCGTCCTCCGCCAGGGCGTAGCGGTGGTAGAGCAGTCCGCGGGGTGCCTCGGTGGCGCCGGTGCCGACCGCCTTGCGTGGCGGGACGTCGACGGCCGGACGTGGAGGTGGTTCGTAGGCGTCGATGATCCGCAGGGCTTCCTCGACGGCGTGCACGACCTCCACGGCTCGGACGACGATGCTGCGGAACGGATTGCGGCAGACCGCACCCGCGGCCGGGTCGCCGAGCCCGGCATCCCGCGCGGCCTCGGCCGCCACGGGGTGCAGCCACCGGCCGTTGACGGCGTAGCGGGCCAGTGAGCCGGTCAGGTAGCGGCGGCCGTCGAGGGTGGCGGTCAGAGCGGTGGAGTGCGGTACCTGCTCTTCGTGTACGTGCTGCTCGAAGTCGGTGACCGGGAACTCGCGCAGGGCCGGGCTCCGCCCGGTGCCGCTGCCGTCGGGGGCGGCCATGACGGCCGGTGTTCCGGAGTCGATGGCGTAGCGGCCCGGGTCCCGCAGTGCGAGCAGCTCGTAGTCACACGCGGCGTCGGGGAAGTCGAACGCGGCGACCCAGCGCACGGTCTCCAGCGCGTCCTCGCGGGCCTGCCGCAGCCGGTCCGCCAGCGGGCGGAGCTCCCGGACCGTCGGCGTGCGGTAGAAGCCGCCGACGCGGACGTTGACCGGGTGAATGGGGCGTCCGCCCAGCTGTTCCAGGATCGCGTTGCCGGTCTGCTTGGTCCTCAGGCCGCGCTCCAGCGCGACGCGGTGGTCGCGGGCCAGTTCGACGGCGCTGGGGTAGCCGAGGAAGTCGGGCGCATGGAGCAGGTGGATGTGCAGGGTCTGGCTTTCGATCCATTCGCCGCAGTACAGCAGGCGGCGCAGCTCGGCGAGGGGGCCGTCCACGGTGACGCCGCAGGCGTTCTCGACCGCCTGGCAGGCGCTCATCTGGTAGGCGACCGGGCAGATGCCGCAGATGCGGGAGGTGATGTCCGG
This sequence comes from Streptomyces sp. NPDC028331, assembly GCF_055565775.1. Lineage (NCBI taxonomy): Bacteria > Bacillati > Actinomycetota > Actinomycetes > Kitasatosporales > Streptomycetaceae > Streptomyces > Streptomyces sp. NPDC028331. Next base: position 274,499 of record NZ_JBVHTR010000007.1, read on the forward strand.
TGGCTCGGTGTGTCCCCGGCCGATCAGGAACGCCTCGAAGAACCGCGGCGGTTCGTAGATGCGCAGCCGGGCCTCTGCGATCGTTCCGTCGTGAACGCGCAGGTGGAGGGCGCCTTCGCCTTCCACGCGGGCCAGTGCGTCCAGCCGCAGGACGCGGGATCCGCGATGGCTCATACCGGCCCTTCCGGGGTGGTGTCTGTCCTGGCCTGAGAGTCGTCCTGCTCCTCGGCCGCCTCAGCCGCGAGATCGGGTACGGGGGCATATTCCGGCGACGCGGCGTTGAAGGTGCGGAAGACACGCAGGATGTCGCGCTCGCTCATCCCGTCGTGGTGCAGTTGCCGGACCATGGCGCGCAGGTTGGGGCTGTCGCTCGGGCCGAAGCAGCCGTAGCAGCCGCGCCCGTAGGCGGGGCAGATGGCGCCGCAGCCGGAGTGGGTGACCGGTCCCAGACAGGGGGTGCCGTGGGCCACGGTGATGCAGGTGGTGCCACGCCTCTTGCACTCGAAGCAGACGCTGTGGTCGGGGATGCCTGGTTTGCGTCCGGCCAGGTAGGCGGTGATGACTTCGAGGAGCTGGCGGCGGTCGATGGGGCAGCCGCGCAGTTCGAAGTCGACCGGTACGTGGGCCGAGATCGGCGTCGAGGTCTCCAGCGTGGCGATGTACTCCGGGCGGGCGTAGACCGCGGCGCGGAACTCGGCGACGTCCCCGAAGTTGCGCAGCGCCTGGATGCCGCCCGCGGTGGCGCAGGCTCCGATGGTGACCAGGCGCCGCGAGATGCGCCGGATGTGCCGGATCCGCTCGGCGTCCTCGGCCGTGGTGATCGACCCCTCGACCAGGGAGAGGTCGTACGGTCCGCGCCCGGCAGGCTCCGCGCGCTCCCCGTCCGGTCCCTCGGCGGCGGACATCTCCAGGAAGTGCTCGACCCGTACCCGGTCGGTCAGGCCGAGCAGCTCGTCCTCGCAGTCGAGCAGGGTGAGCTGGCAGCCGTCGCAGGACGCGAACTTCCACACGGCGAGGCTCGGCCGGGGGTCGGCGTCGGCTCGGGGGTCGGCGTCGGCTCGGGGGTCGGCGTCCGGTCGGGGATCGGCGTCAGGAGGGATGTCGGTGGTCATCTCACAGCTCCCGTACGGCGAGCAGTGGTTCGGCCCGGTCGTAGCCGACGACCGGGCCGTCGCGGCACAGCAGAAGGGGGCCGAGCTGGCAGTGGCCGCAGTGGCCGGTGGCGCAGCGCATGTTGCGTTCCAGGGACACCTGGACGCGGTGCGGGGGCAGGCCCCGGTCCGTCAGGGCGCGTGCGGTGTGGCGGATCATCACCTCGGGGCCGCACACCAGTGCGCACGTGCGGTCGGGCGGGAAGCCGAACCGGTCCAGGAGCGCGGTGACGACGCCTACCTCGCCGTGCCAGCCCGGGCCGGGCCGGTCGACGGTCACCCCCACCTCGGCCGGGCCGCGCCAGCTTTCGATCTCCTCCCGGTAGACCAGGTCGCCGGGGGTGCGGGCGCCCACCAGAATCCCGAACCGGCCGTACGCCGCGGGCCGGTCCAGCACCGTGTGCACCACCGGCCGCAGCGGCGCCAGCCCGATGCCGCCGGCGATCACCAGCACGTCGTGACCGGCCGCCGCGTCCAGGTCCCAGCCGGCGCCGTACGGCCCGCTCAGCCCCACGGTGTCTCCCGGGCGCAGCCGGTACAGCGCCGTGGAGACCGCGCCCACCGCGCGCACGGTGTGCACCAGCCCTCCGTGCCGGCCCCGCAGCGAGCTGACCGAGACGGGCACCTCCCCGATCCCGAACGCGTAGACCATGGCGAACTGGCCCGGCGAGAACGGCGCAAGCTCCCGGTCCACCGGCACCAGTTCCACCGAACGGGTGTCGGCGGTCTCCGGTCGGGTGCCGGCGACCCGGTACGGCAGCGGAGGCGTCACGGTGGTCATGCCGTGCCGCTTCCGTACGGCGCGCTCAGGTCCGGCGACCTGGTGCGGGTGCTCTTCCCGCCCTCGTCGAACAGCCGCGCACCGGCCGGAAAGGAGACGTCCCGTCCTGGGACCGGCAGCCGTTCGCGGTGTCCGGCAGGGAGGAGGTCCGGGGACGACGGCAGGCGGGTCACGGGGCCTCCTCCGGTGCCCGGGACCGCGTGAAGTCGTGCAGGGCGGCGGCCTCCTCGGTGATGTCGATGCCGACCGGGCACCACACGATGCAGCGGCCGCAGCCCACACAGCCGGAGGAGCCGAACTGGTCGTACCAGGTGCCCAGTTTGTGGGTCATCCACTGCCGGTAGCGGCTGCGCGCGGAGGCGCGGACCGGGCCGCCGTGCAGATGGGAGAAGTCGAGGTCGAAGCACGAGTCCCACAGCCGCCACCGTTCCGCGTGGTCGCCGGTGAGGTCGGTGACGTCCTCGGTGGTGGTGCAGAAGCAGGTGGGACACACCATGGTGCAGTTGCCGCAGGTCAGGCAACGCCCGGCGACGTCGTCCCAGCGGGGGGCGTCCAGCGTGCCCGCCATCAGCTCCCGCAGGTCGGCCTCCGGCATGGTCCGTCCCATGCGGTCCGCGGCGCCGGTGACGCCCGCGCGAGCCGCCTCCCGGGTGGCGGGGTCCGCCGGGCGGGCGGGCAGTTCGGCGAGGACCTCGGCGCCTTCCCGACTGCCGTCGCGGATCCAGAAGCGGTGACCGTCGTCGTCGACCACCTCGGTCATCACCAGGTCGTAACCGGGACCGGCCGCGGGTCCCGTGCCCATGGAGACGCAGAAGCAGGTGCCGCCGGGCTCCGTGCACTCCACCGCCACCAGGAACGCCCCGGTGCGCCGCCCCTGGTAGACGGGGTCGCGGTGCGGCCCGCCGGTGAGCACCCGGTCCTGGACGGCGATGGCCCGCAGGTCGCAGGAGCGCACGCCGAGGAACGCGTACCGGGTGGGCGCGGTCTCGTCAGCGGTGAACACCGTCTCGTTCCCCACCCGGTCGGCACTCCACTGCCGTACCCGTGCCGGGTGCAGGAACGTCTTCCACGACTGCGGACCCGCCGCGTTGGCGAACGCCGCCCCGTCCGGCCGCTCGCGCAGCCGGTACCGCCCGGCCTCCAGCTCCACGCCCCATCCGTAGGGCAACTGGTCGGCCGACTCCAGCTCCGCCAGCACGATCGCGCCGTCCCGCACCGTCGGCCCGACGACGGTGCAACCGCGGCCGATCAGGACGTCCACCAGCGCGGCCATCCCGTCCTTGTCGATCACCATTCCGTCGGACGCGGTGGGCGACGAGGAGTTCACGTCGGTGTCCGTGTTCATGGCCTTGCTCCCTCGGTACGGGTCCTCCGGGGCCCGCCGTACCGGCCTCACACTGTGGTGAGGTGGTTGTCCCCTCCACCACATCGTCGAGGCAGTCGACCTCCGCCACCACTTCGGACCTCACGGCCTTCGAGGTCCGCGCCGGAGCGGCCCCGCCTACGGAGCGGCCCCGCCCACGGTGTCGTCCCCGGTGACGCCGAGCCGGTCGACCACGTCCACCACGCCGTCGACGCTCTCGCACAACCGCACCACGACCGGCACCATGTTCTTGCCCTCCACCGTGCCGCTGAGCGTGACCCTGCCGTCGGCGACCTCCACGGTCAGCGCGGAGGGAGCCAGTCCGAGCGTCCGGACGATGACGTCCTCGAGGATCTCCTCCTGGATCGCGCGGTCCCTGCGGAGGAAGAGCTGCACCAGGTCGCTGCTGCTGAGTACACCGATGAGCCGCCCGTCGCCGTCCACCACGGGCAGGCGCTTGACGTTGCGCCGTTCCATCGTCCGCGCCGCACGCACCGCGTTCCACCCCGGGTCCGCGACCACGGCGGGGCTCGTCATCAGCTCCCCCGCGCTGCTCCCGACGCCGAGGGACGTCTGCTTGCGGATCAGGTCGGCCTCGGACACCACCCCGACCGGTCGGCCGTCGTCATCGACCACCGGAACCGCCGTGATGTCGTACTCGTCGAGCAGGCGTGCGATCTCTTTGAACGTGGTGTCCGGTCGCACGCTCACGGCGGTCGGGGTCATCAGATCGCCCACGCTGCGGTGTCTCATCCCTCAGCCCCTCTGCCTGCGTGAGAGTGTCGCCATCGCGGTACCTCCTGCCCCGTGGCTGCGACCGCCGACCCCTCCAGTCCACCGCGTGTGCTTCCCGACCGCAGAGGCCGAACAGCCCATGCCCGGGTCCCGAAGGTCCCTGGCCTGCGGTGCGAGGCCGGCGACGTGCGTCGCCGACCTGGCGCGACCCGGGTGGAGGCCGATGAGTGCCGGGGCCCGGGACCAACGGCCCTGGAAACCCCGGAACGGCGGCCCTTTCATGTAAGGGCGTGAAGCGCTTCTCACCGGAAGATCTGGGAGGGAGAAGTCGTCGCCGTCCATTCCCCGGACGGGAGCCCGCCGTACGACGTGCGCTGGGACACGGGACGAGTGACGCTGTACTTCCCCGGACCCGACGCGTACGTCGAGCACCTGGGTGTACGCACCGCATCCCCTGAACGCGGCTCGTGACGGGGCGCCGACACGCCCAGGGAAAACGGCTGGAGATGACGATGGCCCGACCGGATGCCCGCCTGCCGATCGTGGTCGGCGTGGATCCCGACCCGGCGAAGCGCATGGCGCTGGCCTGGGCGGCTGACGAGGCCGCACGGCGCCGGGTACCGCTCCGACTGGTACACGCCGAGAGCATGCCGACCGTCGGGTTCAGGAGATGGGAGGTACCGCCCTCCTGGGAGGCGTGGAACGAGGTGCTGCACCAGGCCGGCGAGGAGGTGCTGAAGGCGGCGGTGTCCTTCGTGGAGGCCCGGCAGCCGCAGGTGCGGGTGTCCGGGCTGCTGGCCGAGGGGAACCCGGCGTGGGTCCTGCGGGAGCAGAGCCGGCAGGCCACGGCCGTGGTGCTGGGTTCGTGGCACCTGAGCCGAGCGCGGGAGGTGTTCGGCTCCTCGTCCGTCGCCGTGCCCGTCCTGGCGCACGCCCCCTGCCCGGTGGTCGTGGTGCCCGAGCCGGAGCACGTCACCCAGGAGCCCGCGCACTTCGTCGTAGGCGTGGACGGCAGCGCGCATTCCGCCGCCGCCGTCGACTTCGCCTTCCAGGAGGCCGCCCTGCGGGGCGCCGCGCTGCGCGCGCTGCTGGTGTGGCAGCCCGGCCTGTTGCACTGGATGTTCGACGAGCACGCGGAGCAGGAGGAGTACCGCCGGGTGCTGTCCGAAACCGTCGCCGGGCGCCGCGCGGCGCATCCGGACGTGGAGTTGCATCACGAACTCGTCAGCGGCCATCCGGTGGAGGTGCTGACCGAGGCGTCCGCCCATGCTCTCGGCCTGGTGGTGGGGACCCGCGGTCGCGGCGGCTTCGCCGGCATGCTGCTCGGCTCGGTGAGCCAGGGCGTGCTGCACTACGCCCGCTGTCCCGTCATCGCCGTCCCGCACACCTCGGCGTGAGCCGTGGAGACGGACGCCGGGGGCTGTGACGGACGGCGGGAGACGAGCGCCGGGACGGTGCCGGTCCGGCAGGGCCGGCGTCTGCTGGAGCCGGGACTGCTGGTGGTGACCGCGGGCGCCCTGCTCGCCGGCGGGGTCGCCTGGCTGCTGGGCCGTCACGACGTCGCCGACGCCTGCTGGGCGGCCGGCACCGTATTCGCTCTGGTTCCGGCGGTCGCCTGGGTGGTGGGCGGTCTGCGCAGGGGACGGGCCGGCGTCGATGTGATCGCGGTACTGGCGCTGGCCGGCACCCTCGCGGTGGGCGAGTACCTGGCAGGCGCGCTGATCGGCCTGATGCTGGCCACCGGACGGTCCCTGGAGACGGCGGCGGAACGGCGTGCCTCGCACGACTTGCGCTCCCTGCTGGAGCACGCCCCGCGCTCGGCCCGCCGACGCGACGGCGCGGGCGTCACGGTCGTGCCGCTGGACGTGGTGGTGCCCGGCGACGTGCTGGTGGTCGGCCCGGGCGAGGTGGTCCCCGTGGACGGCGAGGTCACCCTCGGCCCGGCGGTGCTCGACGAGTCCGTGCTGACGGGCGAGTCCGCCCAGGTCGAACGCCGGGTCGGCGAGACGGTGCGCAGCGGTGTCGTGGGCGGCGGGGGCGTCTTCGAGCTGAAGGCGAAGGCCACCGCCGCCGACAGCACCTACGCCGAGATCGTGCGCCTGGCTCGGCAGGCGGCGGCGGAACGGGCTCCCATGGTGCGGTTGGCGGAGCGCTACGCCGCCTGGTTCCTGCCCCTGTCACTGGGGTTGGCCGCCGTCGCCTGGGGGGTGAGCGGCTCCGCGGTACGGGCCGTGGCCGTCCTCGTCGTCGCGACCCCCTGCCCCCTGCTGCTCGCCACCCCGGTCGCCGTCGTCTCCGGCCTGTCCCAGTGCGCCCGGCGGGGCGTCGTCGTCCGGGACGGCGGCGCCCTGGAGCGTCTGGGCCGGGCCCGCACCCTCGTGATCGACAAGACGGGCACGCTGACCGTGGGACGGCCGCGAGTGCTGGAAGTGGCGGGCGCTCCGGACGGCCCGGCCCCGGCGCAGGTGCTGCGGCTGGCCGCCTCGCTCGACCAGGTGTCGGCCCACATACTGGCCCAGGCCATCGTCCACGAGGCCAGATCCCGCAACCTGCCCCTGGCGGTTCCGCAGGACGTCACCGAGGAGCCCGGTCGAGGGGTCGCGGGCACCGTGGACGGCCTGCGCATCGGCGTGGGCAGGACGGGACTGTCCCCGGCCGACCTGCCCGGCTGGGCGCGTGCGGTGGACAACCGGGCCGTGCTGGACGGCGCCGCGACGGTCTGGCTGACCGTGGACGGTGTGGTGTCCGGTGCCCTGCTGCTGCGGGACCCGCTGCGCCACGATGCGCCCCGCACCATCCGCCGTCTCAGGGCGGCCGGGCTGGAGCGGCTGCTGCTGCTCACCGGAGACCGCCCCGAACCGGCCCGTGAGGTGGGGGCCGTCCTGGGCCTGGACGACGTGCGCGCCGGGCAACTGCCCACCGACAAGATCGCCGCGGTGCGCGAGGAGAGCGAGCGGGCCGTGACGGTCATGGTCGGCGACGGTGTCAACGACGCCCCCGCCCTCGCCGCGGCCGACGTCGGTGTCGCCATGGGCGCCCGTGGCTCCACCTCGGCCTCCGAGGCCGCCGACATCGTCCTCACCACGGACCACGTGGCGCGCCTGGCCGACGCGATGGAGATCGCCGCACGCGCCCGCCGCATCGCGGTGCAGAGCGCCGCGGGCGGCATGGCGATGTCGCTGGCCGCCATGACCGCCGCGCTCCTCGGCCTGCTCCCGCCCGCGCCCGGCGCCCTCCTCCAGGAGGCCATCGACGTGACCGTCATCCTCAACGCGCTGCGGGCCCTGCTGCCGCCACCCGGCGTACGCCCGACCCTCGAACCGGAGGCGGAGAGCCTCATCCACCGGTTCGCCGCCGAGCACGACGACCTCAGGGACGCCCTCGACGCCATCCGGGAAGCCGCCGGCCTCCTCACCACGGACCATGACCCCCGCGCCCTGGCCGCCGTACGCGAGATCGACCACCTGCTCAGACATCGCCTGCTTCCTCACGAACACGCGGAGGAACAGGAGCTGTATCCGGCGCTGGACCGGCGACTGGGCCCGGAGGCCACCGACACCATGAGCCGCGCCCACGCCGAGATCGAACGCCTGGCTGACCGCATCGCCACCCACCTACGCCTCGCCGACGAGGAAGGAGGGCTCCAGCCGGAGCAACTCGACGACCTGCGCGCCTCGCTGTACGGCCTCCACACGATCCTGCGCCTTCATTTCGCGCAGGAGGAGGAGAGCTACTTCTCGCTGGCGCAGTGACCGCTCACGGCAGCTCCGGTACGACGGCCACCGGGCACTGGGCGTGGTGCGGCAGCGGGTGTCCCACCCGTACGACGCAGGGGCTCCGTTCCGGTGCCGAACACCGCCCCTGCGCGCTGGGTCCGCATGGTCCGCCAAGAGGCCCGAACGGCCCTACCCCGGCGCACCGGGCGCCCCACAGTCTGGAAGGCGATCAACCATACGGACCGACTCCGGAAGGGGTTCAGTGACCGCACCGGGCTTGGACGTGTCCGTCGTCGCCGCATGCGTCGAAGACGCCACGGCCGCTCCGTCCCAGCACAATGCGCAGCCCTGGAGATTCCGCTTCCTCCGCGGCAGCGGCGTTCTGCGGCTGTACGCCGACCCGGAACGCACCCTCCCGAAGAGCGACCCCGACGGGCGCGGCATGCACCTCGGCTGTGGTGCCGCACTGTTCAACCTGCGGGTGGCCGCGGTGGCGGCAGGCCGGGAACCCGCCACCCGGCTCCTGCCCGACTCCACGGACCCCGAGTTGCTGGCCGAGGTGGACCTCACGGACGACGCACGCCCCGACGACGACCTCGCCCTTCTCCACCCGGCGGTCCACCGACGCCACACCAGCCGCCAACCCTTCCACGAGGACGACATCCCGGCTGCCCTGAAGGACGGACTGTGCGCGGCGGCCCGTCTGGAAGGCGCCCGGCTGGTCTTCCCCGACGCCTGGCATGTGCAGTCGGTTCTGGATCTGGTGCGCGACGCCGAAGGCCGCGAGGCACGGAACGCGGGTGTGCGGGGTGAGACGGCCCATTGGGCCCGGACCGGGCCCGGCGACGAGACCGCGGCTTCGGACGGGATTCCCGCCGAGGCGTTCGGCCCCCGCCAGTGGGGAGCCGACTCCCCCGTACGGGACTTCGCCGTCGGCCGGGAGGTTCCCGGGCGCGGCTGGGCCCCGTTCGAGAAACGCCCTCAGATCGCTCTGCTGGGGACGACGCAGGACCGGCCGCTGGACTGGCTGCGGGCGGGCCAGGCGCTGGAACGGGTGTGGCTCCAGGCCACCCTGGACGGCCTCGTCGCGTCCCTGACCTCCCAGCCTCTCGAGTGGCCCGAACTGCGGTGGGCCGTGCGGGACCCGACGACGGCCATGGGGCACGTACAGATGGTGATCCGTCTGGGATACGGCCCCGTGGGCGCCCCGACTCCGCGACGGTCCGTGGCCGATGTGCTCGACATCGTCTGACGGCTCGCCCTCGCCGCGAACCCCTGCGTACAGCCACGAGGGTGCGACCACCCATGGAAGGAGTGGAACATGCAGCACCGAACAGTCGCCGAAGTCATGACGCACAGCGTCGTCACGGCACACCCCCGCTCGTCCTTCAAACAGATCGCCCAGCTCTTGCGCGACAACGACGTCACGGCCGTCCCCGTCGTCGACGACGAGGGACGCCCCGTCGGTGTCGTGTCCGAGGCGGACCTGCTGCGCAAGGCGGCGAGCCTGCCGGACCCGGAGGGACGCCCGATGGGTCACCGGCTGGGTCCGGAGGAGATGGCACGCGCCGGTGCCGAGACCGCGGAAGCGATGATGACCACCCCCGCGGTGATGGCACGTCCGGGATGGAACGTGGTCGAGACGGCAAGGACCATGTACCGCGACAAGGTGAAGCGGCTGCCCGTGGTCGACGAGACCGGCCGGCTCGTCGGGATCGTCAGCCGGTCGGATCTGCTGCGGCCGTTCCTGCGCAGCGACACGGCGATCAGCGACGAGATCCACCAGGACGTGCTGCGCGCGACCCTGGGTCTTCCCTCGGACGCCGTGCAGGTCGACGTGCGGGACGGCGTGGTGACGCTGAAGGGCCGGGTCGAGCAGAGAACGCTGATCCCGGTCATCGAGCGGCTGTGCCGATCGGTGGACGGCGTGGTCGCCGTGCACCAGTCGATCGGCCACGCCTACGACGACGTCGGATCCGACCTCGAGCCACCACGGCCACCCGGCAGGGAAGGCAGCGGCCAGGAGACGTCGGCCTACCCCGGGTGACCCGCGTACTGGATGTACTCGGGTGATGCGACAACGCGGCGAGGTGCCGTGCCGGGCGTCGCGAGCCGGTGAACCTTTCCGGTCACAGCACTAGCTCTGGGAGCCGCTGGTGCCGGCGGGCCTGCCGGACCCTCCTCCTCGCGATTCGGGGCGCACGATGACGACCGGGCACTTCGCATGCTGAGCGACGTGCTGGCTGACGGACCCCAGCAGGGCGCGCGTGAAGCCGCCCCGCCCCCTGCTCCCCACCACCAGCGCCTCGGCCCCCTCGGCGGCCATCAGAAGCACCTCGACGGTGTTCCCCCGGACCACCAGCCCCCTGACCGAGCCGGCTTCGTCGGCTCCCAGCACATCGCTCAGTTCCTGGCCCAGCCGCTGCCGGGCGACGGCCTCGTCGAAGTCGGCGTCCACGGCCAGAGCCGACCAGCCGTACGCACCGGGCAGATCCCACGCCGCCACCGCGTCCACCGTGCCGCCGATCAGGCGGGCGTAGCGCACTGCCCAGCGCACCGCCGCGTGCGATGACGGCGAACCATCGACACCGACCACGACCCGGGGCCTGGAACTCTCCGTGCCCATATGCCTCACCTCTCCCGCGGCCCGAGCGCCGACCACGCCGGATGCCGTCCTTCATCCCACGCTGCGCGACTCCGTGGTGCCGCGCCAGAGAAGGGCGGCCGAGTGGGCAGTACGCGCCACCGGGTGGGCCGATCGTCCCTCGGCGGGCTGCGGCGAACGGTGGGGCCGGAGAAAGAGGGCGTCGTCCCTCCCTTCACCTCACCGAGCGCGACGCCCCGTCCACCGTGGTTCCACGAGCTCCCACTCGCGCTCCCACTGCGCCAAGCGGCGACGATCGAGGCAGAGACGAACACCCTTCCACACGCCGCCCACCGTCAAGACAGCACCCGCCGCGGCGGCGAAGCCGATTTCGACACCGGCGAGCGCCGCCGCGTCCGACGCGGGAGGCGGGGTGGTGACGTCGCCGTGGGCATCCAGCCACACGGTCGCGGTGTCTCCTCTCCGCTGCCATGCCCCCACCGGTGCGAGAGCGGCGTGGGTCCCGCGGGCATCGCTCCAGCGGACCGACGCATCGGAGCCGAGCGTGCCGTCGGCGCGATCACCACCGTCGTGGGCATCGGACAGCAGCCGTGCCGCGACCGGGTGCCGTTCAGCCAGCTGCACTTCACGCAGCCGGCTGTCATGGCTGTAGGCGGCGCCTCCGGCGAGCCACGCCGCCATCGGCACGGCCACCACGAGTACGGCCATCAGCAGGATCCGGAATGTGCGCTCGAAGCGGTCCGACGGTCGTTCGAGCAGGTTGCCCCGGCCGTCCGGTGCCCCGGCATGCCGCCCCCGCCGCGACTGAAACGGAGGCCGGTGTCCCCGAAGACGCGGTGTCCGCATGGCACGGCCTCCTCGACTCAGTGATGTGCGCCTCCTTCCACCGTGGCGTGCCAGGCGCCGGACCGGATGGGCCTGTACAGCCCCTTGCAGTGCCCGATCGGCCCCATGCACGCTCGGCATGGCGCCAACTGGCCGGAAGGAGCAGCGTGCAGGGGTTCCGCGCCGTCACGCCCGGTGGGGAACGACGGCGACGGGGCAGTCCGCGTGGTGCAGTACGGCGTGGGCGACCCGGCCCAGCTGCAGGCACCGGTGATGGCCGATCCTCCTCGGCGCGCCGACGACCAGCAAGTCCGCATCCGCCGCGGCGTCCGACAACACCTTGTGCGCCGGTCCCTGCACCGTGCGGCGGTGCACCTCCACACGGGGATTCTCCCGTTCGGCGTCACGGAGCGCCTCGATGAGGGAGACGGCGGCACCTTCCTCGCGCACGGCGCCCGCGTCGTCAGCGATGAGGGGGCTGTCCCGGTGCTCATGGGCCGGACGCCGCCAGGCGCGGACGGCGTGCAGGGCGCAACCGCGCGCTCGGGCCTCGCGGAAGGCGAAACCGACGGCGGTCCCGCTCCCGGGGGAGTCCCCGACGCCGACCACCACCCGCCCGAGCCGGCCATCCCGGTTCCGCTCGGGACCACGGACCACGACGACCGGACTCACGGCGCGCGCCGCGACCGCCAGGCCCACCGAGCCCAGCAACGTCCCGGCGATCTCACCCCGGCCCCGGCATCCGACCACCACGGCGAAAGCCTCCTGGCTCGCCTGGACCAGCGCGTGCGCGGCCTCGTCGGGCAGCACCTCGGCCGACACCTCGACCTCCGGATCGCGGAGCCGGGCACGCTCCGCGCAGGAGGCGGCAATGTGTTCCGCCATGGCCTGCTCGGAGGGACGCTCGGTGCTGAAGGACGGCCGGCTCCCTTCGTAGCGCTCCCAGAGTGAGGCGTACAGCAGCCGCAGCGACAGTCCGTGGCGCGCCGCCTCGTCCACCGCCCAGTCCACCGCCTGAAGACCGCACTCCGAACCGTCGATGCCGACGACCAGGGGCAGCTCCATGGTCCCCACCGCCTTCCCTCGCAGCCCACCATGAGGACCCCCTGTCACCACCGTGGCACCGTCCGCCGAGACCCGCGACAGGCGCGACGGCCCTGCGACGGGGCGTGAAACGACCTTGTGAAGGTCCCCGTACGGCTCAGGGCGTGACCGCTGCCACCTCCTCCGACACCACGGAGGGCGTCTGCGGGTCGGTGACGGGGGTGAAGCGGGCGGGTGCGTGGTCGATGGGCAGGTCGGGGCGCCAGGCGGTGAGGATCTGGGCGCTGCACTCGAACAGATCCGGGGGCAGGGCGTCCAGCGGCCACCAGCGCCAGTCGCCGACGCTCTCGTCGGGCTGGTCGGCCGGTTCCCCGCGCCATCGGGTGACGAGCGCGCCGAAGGTGATGCGTGATCCCGTCGGGAACGGGGCACAAGCCATGGTCCCCGTTCGGTGCGCAGACATGGAGTGGGCATTCGGTCACCGGACGAGGATGCGGTCCTCGAGTCGTTAGGCTCAGAGACGTGACCATTCAGCGGATGGACAACGTCGCCATCGTCGTCGACGATCTGGACGCGGCCGTCGCCTTCTTCACCGAGCTCGGCATGGAGCTGGAAGGCAAGGCGCAGATCGAAGGCCTTTACGCGGACCGCACGGTCGGACTCGACGGCGTCCGGAGCGACATCGCGGTGATGCGGACCCCGGACGGCCACAGCAAGCTGGAGCTGACCAAATACCACACCCCCGCGGTATCCCGCGCCGAGCCGCGGAACCCTCCGCCCAACACGCTGGGCCTGCATCGCGTCATGTTCGCCGTCGACGACATCGACGACACCATCGCCCGCCTGCGCGCCCACGGCGCCGAACTCCTCGGCGAGGTAGCGCAGTACGAGAACATCTTCCGGCTGTGCTACCTCCGCGGGCCCGCAGGCATCATCGTCGCCCTGGCCGAACAGATCGGCTGACGCGGGCCTGCCGCGCGGAGCATGTCGACGGTCAGAGAACGGCCGCCGCGCTGTGCACGTTCGCCGTGATCACCCGCGAACTCACCGCGCTCGATCACCCGGACCAGGCCACGCCCCGGCGCCGGCCTGTGCCCGGTGCGCGGCCACGCTGGGCATCTACGAGAAGCCGGACGACGCGTTCCTGGACGCGCTCGACGCCATGCCGTCCACCTGCTCCGCTCGCCGGGAGCGGCGGGACCCGCGCCCGGCGGGGTCGTGGAGCCGACAGGTGCGGTCGCGGCCACGCCGGGCGTTCGCGCTGCTGTGCCGCGGTCCCGCCCGGCTGAGGGAACCCCCGTCGAGGTCCTTGACCCCCAGTCGGCGCTCCATGATGCTGTGTTGCGACACGTGAGATGTGTGCCGTAATGAGCAACATCTGAAACAGGTCTCGATCAGCCGAGGAGTGGCCATGACGCACCAGGTCCGTGCTGTCGTCGCGCGGGGCAAGGGCGCCCCCGTCAGCCTGGAAACGATCGTCGTGCCCGACCCGGGTCCGGGTGAGGCGCTGGTGAAGATCGAGGCCTGCGGGGTCTGCCACACCGATCTGCACTATCGCGAGGGCGGCATCAACGACGACTTCCCGTTCCTGCTGGGCCACGAGGCCGCGGGTGTCGTGGAATCCGTGGGGGAGGGCGTCACCGACGTCGCACCCGGCGACTTCGTGATCCTCAACTGGCGTGCCGTGTGCGGCCAGTGCCGCGCCTGCCTGCGAGGGCGGCCCTGGTACTGCTTCAACACGCACAACGCGAAGCAGAAGATGACCCTGCTCGACGGCACGGAGCTGTCGCCGGCGCTGGGCATCGGCGCGTTCGCGGAGAAGACGCTGGTGGCGGCAGGGCAGTGCACCAAGGTCGACCGGGCCGCGTCCGCGGCCGCCGCCGGACTGCTCGGCTGCGGCGTGATGGCGGGTATCGGCGCCGCCATCAACACCGGGAACGTCGGCCGCGGCGACTCGGTCGCCGTCATCGGCTGCGGCGGTGTCGGGGCCGCCGCGATCGCCGGGTCCACCCTGGCGGGCGCGGCGAAGGTCATCGCGGTCGACATCGACGACCGCAAGCTGGAGACCGCCGGGAAGCTGGGCGCCACCCACACCGTGAACTCCCGCAGCACGGACGCGGTGGAGGCGATCCGGGAGCTGACCGGCGGCCACGGCGCCGACGTGGTCATCGAGGCGGTCGGCCGCCCCGAGACGTACCGGCAGGCCTTCTACGCCCGCGACCTGGCCGGCACGGTCGTCCTGGTCGGCGTGCCGACCCCGGAGATGAAGCTGGAGCTGCCACTGCTGGACGTCTTCGGCCGCGGTGGCGCGCTGAAGTCCTCCTGGTATGGCGACTGCCTGCCGAGCAGGGACTTCCCGGTGCTCATCGACCTGTATCTCCAGGGCCGACTGGACCTGGACGCGTTCGTCACGGAGACCATCGCGCTGGACGAGGTCGAGAAGGCCTTCGAGCGAATGCACCACGGCGACGTGCTGCGCTCGGTGGTGGTCCTGTGATGACCGGCGCGCGCATCGACCATCTCGTCACGTCGGGGACGTTCTCGCTGGACGGCGGCACCTGGGACGTCGACAACAACGTATGGGTCGTCGGCGACGACACCGAGGCGGTCGTCATCGACGCCGCGCATGACGCCGAGGCGATCGCCCGGGCCGTCGGCGAGCGCACCCTGAGGGCCATCGTGTGCACCCACGCCCACAACGACCACATCGACGCCGCACCCGAACTCGCGGCGCGCACCGGCGCCCCGATCCTGCTCCATCCGGACGATCTGCCGCTGTGGAAGCAGACCCATCCCGACACGTCACCGGACGCCGAACTGACCGACGGCCAGGGCATCGCGGTGGCCGGCATCGAGCTGACCGTCCTGCACACGCCCGGCCACGCCCCCGGTGCGGTCTGCCTCTACGCGCCGGCGCTGGCGGCCCTCTTCAGCGGCGACACGCTGTTCGCCGGCGGCCCGGGGGCGACAGGAAGGTCGTACAGCCACTTCCCGACCATCATCGAGTCGATCCGGGACCGGCTGCTGACGCTGCCGGGCGACACCGTCGTGCACACCGGACACGGGGAGACGACCACCGTCGCCGCCGAGGCCCCGCACCTCCAGGAGTGGATCGACCGCGGTTTCTGACGCCCGCCGGCGTTCCTTACGCGCCCGCCGCACCGGCTCGCGGCCCCCGCGAGCCGATGCGGCGGGCGGTGTTGTTCTATGCGAATTCAGTTCTATATAACGCAACGCAACGAACGACTTGGTGGGCCCTCTGCATGCCTTGACAAGGGTTCGGGGCGACCTCAGACTGATGTTGCGCTTACCGCAATCCGTTTCGCTATACGCACCGAGGTGTCATGATGATTCCCGCGTGCCGTCTCGAGGATCTCCCGCGAGGCGAGGCCCACCGGCTCGACATCGATCCGCCGGTCTCGGTGTTCCACACCGACGACGGCGAGCTCTTCGCCATCGATGACACCTGCACCCACCAGGACGCGTCGCTCGCCGACGGCTGGCTGGAGGGTTGCGAGGTGGAATGCCCGCTGCATGCCTCCAAGTTCGACCTGAGGACCGGTGCGGTCGACGCCCCGCCCGCCAAGCTGCCGGTCCGGACGCACGAGGTCTCCGTCGAGGACGGCATGATCTACGTCCGGCTGTCCACGGAGGCGCCCAACCTGCCGCCCTGTATCGCAGCCCGGCTCGCCGGGGGTCTCGCGTGAGGACCGTCGCCGTGGTCGGCGCCTCGCTGGCCGGTCTGTCGGCGGCGCGCTCACTGCGCAGACAGGGCTATGACGGCGGGCTGGTCGTCATCGGGGACGAACTCCACCGCCCGTACGACCGCCCCCCGCTCTCCAAGGAGTTCCTGGCCGGCACCCTCGGTGAGGCGGAACTCGCCCTGGAGACGGACGACGAGGACCTCGGGGCGGAGTGGCTGCTCGGCACCCGTGCCGTGGGCCTGGACCACAGGGGCCGTGCCGTCCGGCTCGCCGACGGCCGGGAGGTGCGGGCCGACGGCGTCGTCATCGCGACCGGTGCGGCCGCGCGCAGCCTCCCCGGCTCCGAGGGGCTGGCCGGAGTGCATACCCTGCGCACGCTGGACGACGCCCGTGCCCTGCGCGACGAACTGGCCCGCGGCGGACGGCTGGTGGTGATCGGCGGCGGCTTCATCGGTGCCGAGGTCGCCTCCACCGCGTACGCCCTCGGGCTCGAGGTGACCGTCGTGGAGGTGGCCCCGACACCGCTCGCCGGACCGCTCGGTGAGACCATGGGCGCCCTCGTCTCCGCTCTCCATGCCGACCACGGTGTACGGCTGTTGTGCGGCGTGGGCGTCAAGGGGCTGAGCGGGGAGACCCGTGTCGACGGCGTCCTGCTCGAGGACGGCCGCACCCTCCCCGCCGACACCGTCGTGGTCGGTGTCGGCGCACGTCCCTGCGTCGAGTGGCTGGAAGGTTCCGGCATCGCGCTCGACAACGGCGTCAAGTGCGGCGCGGACGGCCGCACCAACCTGGCCGGTGTGGTCGCGGTCGGCGACTGCGCCAACTGGTACGACCCGCGTGCCGGCCACCATCGCCGCGTCGAGCACTGGACCGGCGCGCGCGAGCGTCCCGACGCCGCGATCGCCGCGCTGCTGGCCGGCGGTGCGGTGGAACCGGGTGTGCCCCGGCCGCCGTACTTCTGGTCCGACCAGTACGGTGTGAAGATCCAGTTCGCCGGTCACGCGGCCGGCGCCGACAGCGTCACCATCGAGGCGGGCGCCGCGGACGACCGCGACGTCCTGGCCGTCTACCGGCGGGCCGGGAACCCGGTCGCCGTGCTCGGGATGAACCAGCCGCGGCTGTTCACGCGGTGGCGCAAGCAGCTCGCCGCCACCACGTCTTGACACCGCCCCAGCGGCATCCCATGCTGCGGTTGCACATGACACGCAGTGTTGCTTCATGCACAACGCCGTCCGGAGTCGCTCTTCCCGGCGCGTGAATGACCCCTCCACGACGTTCTCCCGAGGAGTGCACCGTGACCTCGACCAGCCTGCCGGACAGCCTGATCGCCACCCTCCCCGGCTCCTCCTACACGGATCCGCAGATCTTCGCCCAGGAGCAGGAGCGCATATTCGAGACGATGTGGTTCTGCGTCGCGCGCGCCTCCGAACTGGCCAAGCCGGGCGCCTTCCGCACCGTCGACGTGGGCCGCGAGAGCATCCTCGTCACCCGGGCCCGGGACAACTCGATCCGCGCGTACTTCAACGTCTGCCGGCACCGCGGAGCCAGGCTCTGCACGGAGGAGACGGGAGAGGTCAAGCGGGCCTTCCAGTGCCCCTACCACGCCTGGACGTACGACCTGAACGGCAAGCTCGTCGCGGCGCCCAACCTCACCAAGATGCCCGATGTCGGCCGTACCGAGTACGGCCTGGTGAGCGTGGCCGTGCGCGAATGGCTCGGCTACGTATGGGTCTGCCTCGCGGAGAACCCGCCCTCCTTCGAGGAGGACGTCATCGGCGCGGTCGTCGAGCGGCTCGGCGACGTCGAGTCGATCGAGCGCTACGACGTCGACAACCTCGCCGTCGGCAAGCGCATCGTCTACGACGTCAAGGCCAACTGGAAGCTCATCATCGAGAACTTCATGGAGTGCTACCACTGCGCCACGATCCACCCCGAACTCACCGAGGTGCTCCCCGAGTTCGCGGACGGTTACGCCGCCCAGTACTACGTCGGCCACGGCGCCGAGTTCGGCGAGGACGTCCAGGGGTTCACCGTGGACGGCTCCGAGGGCCTGGACCGCATTCCCGGGGTCGCCGACGACCAGGACCGCCGCTACTACGCGATCACCGTCAGGCCCCAGGTGTTCATCAACCTCGTGCCCGACCACGTGATCTTCCACCGGATGTATCCGGTGTCCGTGGACCGCACGATCGTCGAGTGCGACTGGCTCTACCTCCCGCACGTCGTCGAGAGCGGCAAGGACGTCAGCCGGTCCGTGGAACTCTTCCACCGCGTCAACCAGCAGGACTTCGACGCCTGCGAGCGCACGCAGCCCGGTATGGGCTCCCGCATGTACGCCAAGGGTGGCGTGCTGGTGCCCAGCGAGCACCACATCGGAGCCTTCCACGCCTGGGTGAACGAGCGCCTGGGCGCTCTCCAGGGGTGACTCAGCCCAGGTAGCCCATGCGGTGGCTGATCTCCTCGGCGCCCTTGATCAGCACCGGGGCGAGCTCCCGCATCCGCTCCTCGGTGAAGCGGTAGGAGGGGCCGGAGGCGGTGACCGCGGCGATGACCTGGCCGTCCCGGTCGAGGACCGGCGCGGCCATGGCGTGCAGACCGATCTCCAGCTCCTCCTTGGTCCAGGCGTAGCCGGCCTCCCGCGCCTCGGCGAGTTGCTTCTCCAGCTTCGCCTTCGACGTGATCGTGTGCGGCGTGACCTTCTTCAGTCCCGCCTCGGCCAGCAGCGCGGCTCGCTCCTTGGCGGGCAGGTACGCCAGCAGGACCTTGCCGCTCGACGTCGCGTGCAGCGGGGTCAGCTGGCCGACCCAGTTGTGCGCGGTGACCGCTGCCGGGCCGCGCACCTGGTAGAGGTTGATCGCGTAGTGCTCCTGCAACACCGCGATGTTGACGGTCTCGCCGATCTCCTCGGCGAGGCGCTCGCAGACCGGACGTCCCTGCTGGGTGATGTCGATGCGTCCCGTGACCGCGCCGGCCAGGCGCACGATGCCGAAGCCGAGCCGGTACTTTCCGCGCTCGCCCGCCTGTTCCACCAGGCCGCGCGTCTCCAGGGCGCCGAGCAGGCGGAAGGCGGTGGACTTGTGCACATCGATCTCGGCGGCCACCTCGCTGACGCCCGCCTCGCCACGCTGGGCCAGGATCTCGAGGACGCTGATGGCCCGGTCGACCGACTGCACTCCGCCGGCTTGCGAATTCGACGTTTCGGTGTCTTGGCTGTGGTTGCTCACAACGAAACTATACGCGCAGTAAACAACGCGAGTGCAACCGACCATGCCAAAACGATGATCTTGGAAGTTGCGTTTCACGCAACCTAGTGCGTATGGCGCTACCGGTACTAGCATGCCTCGCGTATCTACGGCGCGAGCGAGACGAGGCACCATGGCTCCCCTGCAATACGACTTCGTCATCGTCGGCGGCGGCTCGGCCGGCAGTGCACTGGCGAACAGACTCTCCGCGGACCCGGCGAACCAGGTGCTGGTACTGGAGGCCGGCCGGTCCGACTATCCGTGGGACGTCTTCATCCACATGCCTGCGGCACTGACCTACCCGATCGGCAGCCGGTTCTACGACTGGAAGTACGAGTCCGAGCCCGAGCCCCACATGGGAGGCCGGCGCATCTACCACGCCCGCGGCAAGGTGCTGGGCGGCTCCAGCAGCATCAACGGCATGATCTTCCAGCGCGGCAACCCCATGGACTACGAGCGCTGGGCGGCCGACCCGGGCATGGAGACCTGGGACTACGCGCACTGTCTGCCGTACTTCCGGCGGATGGAGAACTGTCTGGCGGCCGACCCGGACGACGAGTTCCGCGGCCACGACGGCCCCCTCGTCCTGGAGCGCGGCCCGGCCACCAACCCGCTCTTCGGCGCCTTCCTCAAAGCCACCCAGGAGGCGGGCTACGCCCCCACGGACGACGTCAACGGCTACCGGCAGGAGGGCTTCGCCAAGTTCGACCGCAACGTCCACCGCGGCCGCCGGCTGTCGGCCTCGAAGGCGTACCTCAAGCCCGTGAGGAAGCGGCCCAACCTCACCGTCAGGACCCGCACCCTCGTGACCCGCGTCCTCTTCGAGGGCACGCGGGCGGTCGGCGTGGAGTTCCAGCGCGGCAAGGGCGCCCCGCAGCAGGTGCGCGCCAAGGAAGTCATCCTCTGCGGCGGCGCGATCAACTCTCCGCAGCTCCTGCAGCTCTCCGGCGTCGGCAACGCGGAGGAGCTGCGCGCCCTCGGCATCGACGTCGTACACGACCTGCCGGGCGTCGGCGAGAACATGCAGGACCACCTCGAGGTGTACATCCAGTACGCCTGCAAGCAGCCCGTCTCCATGCAGCCGTACCTGGCGAAGTGGCGGGCGCCTCTCATCGGCCTGCAGTGGCTGTTCCGGAAGGGCCCGGCCGCCACCAACCACTTCGAGGCCGGCGGCTTCGTCCGCAGCAACGAGGACGTGGACTACCCCAACCTGATGTTCCACTTCCTGCCCATCGCGGTCCGCTACGACGGCTCCGTGCCCGCCGGCGGCCACGGCTACCAGGTCCATGTCGGGCCCATGTACTCCGACGCCATCGGCTCGGTGAAGATCAAGAGCAAGGACCCGCGCGAGCACCCGGCGCTGCGCTTCAACTACCTCTCCACCGAGCAGGACCGCCGCGAGTGGGTCGAGGCGATCCGGGTCGCGCGGAAGATCCTCAACCAGCCCGCGCTCGCCCCCTACAACGACGGCGAGATCTCGCCCGGCCCGTCCGTGCAGACGGACGAGGAGATCCTCGCCTGGGTCGCCAAGGACGGCGAGACCGCGCTGCACCCGTCCTGCACCTGCAAGATGGGTACCGACGAGATGTCCGTCGTCGACCCCACCAGCATGCGCGTGCACGGCGTGGAGGGCCTGCGGGTCGTCGACGCGTCGGTGATGCCGTACGTCACCAACGGCAACATCTACGCGCCGGTGATGATGGTCGCGGAGAAGGCCGCCGACCTCATCCTCGGCAAGGAGCCGCTGCCCCCCTCCAAGGCCGCGTACTACCGCCTGCGCGACGCCGAGAGCCAGGCCGGGTAGACCTTGGGCGCCACCGGCCTGAGGGCGCTGCTGGACGGCGTCCGCTACGAGGTTCTGCCGGCGAAGGCGACCGAGGAGAAGGTCCTCGCCCATGTCCCGCGCGACGTCGTGGTCACGGTCACGGCGTCACCGGTCAAGGGCCTGGAGCCGACCCTCGCTCTCACCGGCCGGCTCGCGGCGCACGGCTACCGCGTCGTCCCGCACGTGCCCGCGCGGCTGCTGCGGGACGACGCGCATCTGAAGGAGGTGGTCGACCGGCTGCGCGAGGTGGGCGTGGACGACGTCTTCGTCCCCGCGGGAGACGCCGACCCGCCCGCCGGGGCCTACCAGGGCGCGCTGCCGGTGCTGCGCCGGCTGAGCGAGCTGGGCGGGCCCTTCGCCCGGGTCGGCGTCACCGGCTATCCCGAGAGCCATCCGCTCATCCACGACGACGTCACCGTCCAGTCGATGTGGGACAAGCGGGAGCACGCCACGTACATCGTGAGCAACCTCTGCTTCGACCCGCGGGTGCTGGCGGAATGGGTGGCGCGGATACGGCGCCGGGACGTCACCCTGCCCGTGCACCTGGGCGTCGCGGGGCCGGTGCAGCGCGCGAAGCTGCTGGCGATGGCCACGAAGATCGGAGTGGGGGAGTCGACGCGCTTCCTGACCAGGCACACCTCGTGGTTCCTGCGCTTCGCGGCGCCCGGCGGCTACTCACCGGAGAGGCTCCTGACGCGCACCGCGGAGGCTCTCACGGCCCCCTCGGCCGGGGTGGCCGGGCTGCACCTGTTCACCTTCAACCAGATCGCGGAGACGGAGTCATGGCGCCGCGCGCTCCTGGAGCGCCTCGCGGGCTGAGGTGCCCGGGGAGAAGGCCGTGGAGCCCCGGCCGCCGAGGTCGGTCGCGTGTGGCGTGCGCGGCGCCCCGGGGCGTGTCGGCGGGGGTCGGGTCGTGTTCGGTGCCGTGAGCGCGGATGCGCTTTCGTGGTGTGCCGCACGGCCGAGCCGCTGACCGTCGTACGCGACAAGGGCCGTATACGACGACGGGCGGGCCGGAGAACCGGCCCGCCCCCTTCTCGTGTCACCGCTCAGCGGAAGACCACCGTGCGGTTGCCGTCCACCATCACGCGGCTCTCGCTGTGCCACTTCACCGCGTGCGCCAGCACCTGGGCCTCCACGTCCCGGCCGACCGTGACCAGCTCGCCGGGGTCGAGCGAGTGGTCCACCCGGACCACGTCCTGCTCGATGATCTGGCCCTCGTCGAGGTCCGACGTCACGTAGTGCGCCGTCGCGCCGACGAGCTTCACCCCGCGGTCGTAGGCCTGGACGTACGGGCGTGCGCCCTTGAAGCTCGGCAGGAAGGAGTGGTGGATGTTGATCGCGCGGCCCTCCAACTGCTTGCACAGGTCGTCGGAGAGGACCTGCATGTAGCGGGCCAGCACCACCAGGTCGACGTCCAGCTCGCGTACCAGCTCCAGCAGCCGCGCCTCGGCCTCCGGCTTGGTCTCCTTGGTCACCGGGATGTGGTGGAAGGGGATGCCGTACGTCTCCGCCAGGCCTTCGAAGTCACGGTGGTTGGAGACGATCGCCGGGATCTCGATGTTGAGGGCGCCGGTGCGCCGGCGGAACAGCAGATCGTTGAGGCAGTGCCCGAACTTGGACACCATGATGAGCGTACGGGTCGGCGTGGAGGCGTCCCGCAGGGTCCAGGAGATCCGGTAGGCCTCGGCGACCGGACCGAACCGGTAACGCAGATTTTTCAGGTCCGCGTCCGGGTCGGAAACGTCGAAGTGGACCCTCATGAAGAAACGGCCCTGGAGTCGGTCGTCGAACTGCTGGCTCTCCAGGATGTTGCCCGAGTTCCTGACGAGGAAGCCGCTCACGGCATGGACCAGTCCGGCGCTGTCGGGACAGGAGAGGGTGAGGACGTACTCGCGGCCAGGTTGCGGTCGAGGTGACATGTCGGCCTCCGTCGGTGCGTAATGCACAACTCAGTGAGCGATGCGCAACATGGTCGGGGCCGATGGGTCCCTCGGTCAAGAGGATCGAGGGCCGTGGGGCCCCTTGCGAAATCGTCATCCACCAACCACTTGACGTCTGTCTGGACATTCGCCAGGGTGTTCCACCACAAGCAATTGGATGCACGATGCGCAACGCATTTCGGCTGAAGGGCTTGGCGCGTGGCAGACCTGTATGTGGACGGTGAATGGCGGGAGCCGGTGGCCGGAGGCCTCCGGGAAATCCGCTGTCCCGCTGACGGCACGCTTTCGGCGACCGTATCGGAAGGGACGCGTCCCGACGCCGAGGCGGCGATCGCCGCGGCGCGCCGCGCCTTCGACGAAGGGCCCTGGCCCCGCACCCCGGAGCGCGAGCGCGGCGCCCTGCTGCTGCGCGCGGCCGATCTGATCGAGCGGGACGCGAAGGAGTTCGCCCGCGTCGAGTCGCTGGACACCGGCAAGCGGCTGGTGGAGAGCGAGTACGACATCGCCGACGTCGTCTCCTGCTTCCGTTACTACGGCGGACTCGGCGGCACCGACGCCGGCCGAGTGATCGACACCGGCCGCGACGACGCCGTCAGCCGCGTCGTCCACGAGCCGATCGGCGTCTGCGGGCTGATCACCCCCTGGAACTACCCGCTGCTGCAGGCCAGTTGGAAGGTCGCCCCCGCGCTGCTCGCCGGCAACACGATCGTCCTCAAGCCCAGCGAGCTCACCCCCTCCTCCTCCATCCTGCTGATGAAGGCGCTCGAGGAGGCCGGGCTGCCGGCGGGCGCCGCCAACCTCGTCCTGGGCACCGGGCCCGAGGTCGGCGCCCCGCTCTCCGAGGACCCGGCCGTCGACATGGTCTCCTTCACCGGCGGCCTGGAGACCGGCAAGCGGATCATGGCCACCGCCGCCTCGACGGTGAAGAAGGTGGCGCTGGAGCTCGGCGGCAAGAACCCGAACGTCGTCTTCGCCGACGCCGACTTCGAGACCGCCGTCGACTTCGCCCTCACCGCCGTCTTCCTGCACTCCGGGCAGGTCTGCTCGGCCGGCGCCCGGCTGATCGTCGAGGACTCCCTGCACGACCGCTTCGTCGACGAGGTCGTCCGCCGCGCGGCGCAAATCCGCCTGGGCGGGCCCTTCGATCCCGAGGCCGAGACGGGCGCGCTGATCTCCGCGCAGCACCTGGCCAAGGTGGAGGCGTACGTCGCCGCGGGGATCGCCGAGGGCGCCGTACTGCGCTGCGGCGGTGCACGGCCGGACGACCCGGCGCTCGCCGGCGGCCACTACTACCCGCCGACCGTGCTCGACGAGTGCACGCAGGACATGAGCGTGGTGCACGAGGAGTCCTTCGGGCCCGTGCTGACCGTCGAGCGTTTCAGCGACGAGGACGATGCCGTCCGCATCGCCAACGACACCGAGTACGGGCTCGCCGGGGCCGTCTGGACGCAGGACGCCGGCAAGGCCCAGCGCGTCGCCCGGCGGCTGCGCCACGGCACGGTGTGGATCAACGACTACCACCCCTATGTGCCGCAAGCCGAATGGGGTGGCTTCGGGCACTCGGGTGTGGGCCGGGAGCTGGGGCCGGCCGGCCTGGACGAGTACCGAGAGCCCAAACACATCTGGCAGAACATCCACCCCCGGCCGCAGCGCTGGTTTAGCGGCTGAACGCCGAAAAGAGGTCGATCGTGACCCCAACACAGACCGAGGTGCCGCAGCGGCGCGGCACACCCCAGGACTCGGACGTCGCTCCGGTCATCTCCGTGCGCAATCTGTGGAAGGTGTTCGGCCCGAAGGCCGAGAAGGTGCCGGAATCGGAGGAGCTGTGCGGACTCAGCCGCCGCGAGCTCATGGACCGCACCGGGTGCACCGCCGCCGTACGCGACGTGCACTTCGACGTCTCGCCCGGCGAGGTCTTCGTCGTCATGGGTCTGTCCGGCTCCGGCAAGTCCACCCTGGTGCGATGTCTGACCCGGCTGATCGAACCCACATCCGGCGAGGTCGTCTTCGAGGGCCAGGACATCCGCCAGGCGGACGCCGCACGCCTGCGCGAACTGCGCCGCAGCAAGTTCTCCATGGTCTTCCAGCACTTCGGGCTGCTGCCGCACCGCAAGGTGGTGGACAACGTCGCCTTCGGCCTGGAGATCCGCGGCATGGGCAGGGCGGAGCGGACGAAACGGGCCCTGGAGGTCGTCGAGCTGGTCGGCCTGGCCGGGTACGAGAACTCCTACCCCGACCAGCTCTCCGGCGGTATGCAGCAGCGCGTCGGCCTGGCCCGCGCACTGGCCGGCGACCCGGATGTGCTCTTCTTCGACGAGCCGTTCTCCGCGCTCGACCCGCTGATCCGCCGGGACATGCAGAACGAGGTCATCCGGCTGCACCACGAGGTCGGCAAGACCATGGTGTTCATCACCCACGACCTCTCCGAGGCGCTCAAGCTGGGCGACCGCATCCTGATCATGCGCGACGGCAAGATGGTCCAGTGCGGCACCGGCGACGAGCTCGTGGGCGCCCCCGCCGACGACTACGTCCGCGAGTTCGTCAAGGACGTGCCGCGCGGCGAGGTCCTCACCCTGCGCTGGATCATGCGGGCGCCGGAGGCCGGCGACGACCTGGACGGTCCCGAGCTCGGCCCGGACGTCGTGGTGCGCGAGGCGACCCGGGTCGTCCTCGCGGCCGAGAAGCCGGTCAAGGTCGTGGAGGACGGCAAGCTGCTCGGCATCGTCGGCGACGAGGAGATCCTCGCGGTGGTCGCCGGGCAGGAAGGCGGCGCGTGATGACCGTCGCCATGGAGAAACCGGAGCAGACGGAGGCGGCACCCGCCCCCGAACCCCCCAGGCGTGTCCGCAGGCTCAGCCGGCCGATGGTGATCGGCGCGATCCTCGTCGTCTGGCTGGTGTTGTTCGCCGCGCTGCGCGGACGGCAGACCCTCTCCCTGGCGGCGGCCGATCTGACCGATCTGCACCGGTGGATCAACGACTTCAACGACTCGATCGGCGCCAACCGCAACTCCAACCCGCTCTTCCTGTACTTCTTCAACGAGATCCGGCTGGTCGTCGACAACCTGGTGACCTTCATCCAGCACCTGATCTCCCAGCCGTCCGGGGCCCGCCCGGTCCCGCAGATCGGCTGGCTGGGCGTCGTCGGCCTCGCCGGCTACGTCTCCTGGGCCGTGGGCAACTGGCGGGTCGCCCTGCTGGCCGTGGCCGGCTTCACCTTCTTCGGGCTGCAGGGGCTGTGGCAGGAGAGCATGGACACCCTCGCGCTCACCCTGTCCGCGGTCTTCGTGGCCCTGCTGTTCGCGATCCCGCTCGGGGTGTGGGCCGGGCTGTCGGACCGGTTCAACCGGATCATGACGCCGTTCCTGGACTTCATGCAGACGATGCCGACCTTCGTCTACCTGGCGCCACTGACCCTGTTCTTCCTCATCGGCGGGGCCTCCGCCACCATCGCGACCGTGATCTACGCGGCCCCGCCGACGATCCGCATCACGGCGCACGCCATCCGCAACGTGTCCAGGACGACGGTCGAGGCGGCCGACTCCCTCGGCGCCACCCGCCGCCAGTCGCTGCTGAAGGTCCTGCTGCCGATGTCCAAGCGGACCGTGGTGATGGGCGTCAACCAGACCATCATGGCCGCCCTGGCGATGGTGACCATCGCGGCCCTGATCAACGCTCCCGGCCTCGGACCGGTCGTCATCCAGGCGCTGCAGTCGCTCGACGTCGGCACGGCGTTCAACGCGGGTCTCGCCATCGTCGTCATGGCGATCGTCCTGGACCGGGTCACCACCGCGGCCGCCGCACGCGAGGAGCACGCGCGCCGTGCCGGCAACCGCTTCGCGAAGTGGCGGCGGCCCCTGCTGGGTGCCGGTGCCGCGGTCACGGCGGTCCTGATCTACCTGTCGCACACCTACCTGTGGGCGGCCGACTTCCCGGGCGACGGCACCGTCGGCACCCACATCGCAGGCGCGGCCGACACCGCGACCAACTGGGCGCAGGACAGCCTCTCGGGTCTGACCAACGCCATCCGCGACGCCATCACCAACGGCCTGCTCAACCCGTTCCAGTCACTGCTCACCGACTCCCCGTGGTGGCTCGTCGGCGCGGTGCTGATCGCGCTCGCCGTGGTGCTCGGCGGCTGGAAGGCGGGCATCACCACGGGTGTGTGTGTGGGCCTGCTGGTGGCCACCGGCGTCTGGTCGGACGCGATGACCACGCTGGCCTCGACGCTCGTCGCGACGGTGCTGGTGATGATCCTCGGCGTCGTCTTCGGGGTGTGGATGGGGCGCAGCACGACAGTGGACCGGCTGATCCGTCCGACCTTGGACGCGGCCCAGGTCATGCCGCCCTTCGTCTACCTCGTGCCGTTCCTCGCGCTGTTCGGCGCCTCCCGTTTCACGGCCATCGTCGCCGCCGTCGTCTACGGGGCGCCCGTCGCCATGAAGATCATCGCGGACGGGATCCGGGCGGTGCCCGCGACCACCGTGGAGGCGGCCACCTCTGCCGGGTGCAACACCTGGCAGATCATCACCAAGGTTCAGCTGCCGATGTCACGCAGTGCCCTGACACTCGCCACCAACCAGGGCCTGATCTACGTGCTGTCGATGGTTGTTGTGGGCGGTCTGGTGGGAGCGGGCGCCCTCGGCTACGACGTCGTGGCCGGATTCTCTCAGGGAGAGCTGTACGGCAAGGGGCTGGCGGCAGGACTCGCCATCGTACTGCTCGGAGTCATGTTCGACCGGATCACTCAGGCCGCGGCGCGCCGCGCCGGCGCTTAAAGGAGCACGACACCATGGCAAGACACTGGCGAGCCGGCGCGGCCGGCCTGGCCGTCCTCGGCCTCACTCTCACCGCGTGCGGCGGCGCGAAGGTCGGCGACACCTCCTCGGGTTCGAACAACGCGGGCAGTTCGGGCAAGTGCGGCACGTTCAACCTCGCGGTCAACCCCTGGGTGGGCTACGAGGCCGACGCGGCGGTCGTCGCGTACGTGGCCGAGCACAACCTGGGCTGCAAGGTCACCAAGAAGAACCTGAAGGAAGAGATCGCCTGGCAGGGCTTCGGCACCGGCGAGGTGGACGCCGTCCTGGAGAACTGGGGCCACCCCGACCTGGTGAAGAAGTACATCGACGAGCAGAAGACGGCCGTGGACGCCGGCCAGACCGGCAACAAGGGCATCATCGGCTGGTACGTGCCGCCGTGGCTGGCCAAGGCGCACCCCGACATCCTCGACTGGAAGAACCTCAACAAGTACGCTGCCAACTTCAAGACCTCCGAGTCGGGCGGCAAGGGCCAGCTCCTGGACGGCGACCCGTCGTACGTCACCAACGACGCGGCCCTGGTGAAGAACCTGAAGCTGGACTTCAAGGTGGTGTACGCGGGCAGCGAGACCGCGCTCATCCAGTCCTTCCGGGACGCCGAGAAGAACAAGAAGTGGGTCATCGGCTACTTCTACGAGCCGCAGTGGTTCCTGTCCGAGGTCCCGCTGAAGAAGGTCTCCCTGCCCGCCTACAAGACGGGTTGTGACGCCGACGCGGCGAAGATCGCCTGCGACTACCCCGTGTACGACCTCAACAAGATCGTCAGCGCGAAGTTCGCCAAGTCCGGCAGCCCCGCCTACAAGCTGGTGAAGAACTTCAACTGGACGAACGACGACCAGAACACCGTCGCCAAGTACATCGCCCAGGACAAGCTGTCCGACGACGCGGCGGCCAAGAAGTGGGTCGAGGCCAACAAGGACAAGGTGGACGCCTGGCTCAAGTAGCCGGGTTCCAACGCCGGTCGAACATGCCCGGCGGGCGGTGCGCACCCGTGTGCACCGCCCGCCGGGCATTGCCGTGTGCGGGGCGTGTTCCGGGCCGTTCTCCGACGTCACGGACCCCTTGACACCCCCTCTCACGGAAGGCACGCTGAGTTGCGCAACCTGAATCACGTTGCGCAGAAAGCAACTGATGGGTTTTGGATTCCGGAGGTGCGGCGATGGCGGGACCCCGAGTGGTGATCATCGGAGCGGGTGTCGTGGGAGCGGCACTCGCGGACGAGATCTCCGCGCGAGGCTGGACCGAAGTGACCGTGGTCGACCAGGGCCCGCTCCCCGCGACCGGGGGGTCCTCGTCACACGCGCCCGGCCTGGTCTTCCAGACGAACTCCTCCAAGACCATGACCGAGATGGCCCGCTACACCGTCGAGAAGTTCTGCTCCCTCGACGTCGACGGCAAGCCCTGCTTCCTGCAGGTCGGCGGCCTCGAAGTGGCGACCACCCCGGAGCGTCTGGCGGAGCTGCACCGCCGCCACGGCTGGATCACGGCCTGGGGCATCGAGGCCCGGCTGCTGACCCCCGACGAGTGCGTGGAGCGCCACCCGCTGGTCAACCGCGAGAAGGTCCTCGGCGGCCTGCTGGTCCCGACCGACGGCCTCGCCAAGGCGGTCCTCGCCGTCGAGGCACAGATCCGCCGGGCCACCGGGCGCGGCGTGGCCTTCCTCGCCCGCCACGAGGTTCTGGACGTCCAGCAGGCCGACGGTCGCGTCACCGGCGTCCTCACCGACCAGGGCGAGATCCCCGCCGACATCGTGGTGTGCTGCGCCGGCATATGGGGCCCGAAGATCGCCCGCATGGTCGGCATGAACCTCCCGCTGACCCCGCTCGCCCACCAGCTCGCCTGGACCGGCCCCGTCCCGGCCCTCGCCGGCCAGACCGAGGAGGCGGTCCGCCCGATCCTGCGCCACCAGGACGCCGACCTCTACTACCGCGACCGTTTCGACGGCATCGGCATCGGCTACTACGGGCACCGCCCGATGCCCATCACCGCCGACGAGATCCTCTCCTTCGACGAGGCCGACGAGATGCCGTCGGTCCTCAAGTTCACCGAGGACGACTTCGCCCCCGCCTGGACCGAGACCCAGTCCCTGCTCCCCGCGACGCAGGACGCCAAGATCGAGGAGGGCATCAACGGCCTGTTCTCCTTCACGACCGACAACTTCCCGCTGCTCGGCGAGTCCCCGGACGTCAAGGGCTTCTGGGTCGCCGAGGCCGTCTGGGTCACCCACTCCGCGGGCGTGGGCCGGGCGATGGCCGAGTGGCTGGTCGACGGCCACTGCTCGTCCTTCGACCTGCACGAGTGCGACGTCAACCGCTTCGAGCCGCACCAACTGGCCCCGGAGTACGTCCTGGCGCGCGACTGCCAGAACTTCGTCGAGGTCTACGACATCATCCACCCCCTCCAGCCGTCCGGGGACCCGCGCCCGATCCGCACCAGCCCCTTCCACGCCCGCCAGCAGGAGCACGGCGCCTTCTTCCTGGAGGCGAACGGCTGGGAGCGCCCGCAGTGGTACGAGGCCAACGCGAAGCTCGTCGAAGGCCGCAGCATCCCCACCCCCAACGACTGGGCCGCCCGGTACTGGTCGCCCATCGTCGGCGCCGAGGCCCAGGTCACCCGCGAGACCGTCGCCCTGTACGACATGACGGCCCTGAAGCGCCTGGAGGTGAGCGGCCCCGGCGCCGGCGAGTTCCTGGAGCGCCTGTGCACCGGCAAGGTCGCCAAGTCCGTCGGCTCGGTCACCTACACCCTGCTCCTCGACCATGACGGCGGCATCCGCAGCGACATCACCGTGGCCCGCCTGTCCCGCGACCTCTTCCAGGTCGGCGCCAACGGCAACCTCGACCTCGACTGGTTCTCCCGCCACCTCCCCGCCGACGGCACCGTCCAGGTCCGCGACATCACACCCGGCACCTGCTGCATCGGCCTGTGGGGCCCGCTGGCCCGCAAGGTCCTGCAACCGCTGACGGACGAGGACTTCTCGAACGACGGCCTGAAGTACTTCCGTGCCAAGCGCGCCTACATCGGCTCGGTGCCCGTCACCGCCATGCGCCTGTCGTACGTGGGTGAACTCGGCTGGGAGCTCTACACCACCGCCGACCAGGGCCAGAAGCTGTGGGACACCCTCTGGCAGGCGGCGAGGCCCCTCGGCGGCGTCATCGCCGGCCGCGGAGCCTTCAACAGCCTCCGCCTGGAGAAGGGCTACCGCTCCTTCGGCACCGACATGACCTACGAGCACGACCCGTACGAGGCCGGCGTCGGCTTCGCCGTCAAGCTCGACAAGGGCGACTTCATCGGCAAGGCCGCACTGGAGCGCCGCAAGGAGAACGTGCGGCGCAAGCTGACCTGCCTCACCATCGACGACCCGTATGCGGTCGTCCTGGGCAAGGAGCCGGTGTACGACGGCGACCGGGCGGTCGGCTACGTCACCAGCGCCGCCTACGGCTACACCATCGGCAAGGGCATCGCCTACGCCTGGCTCCCGGCCGAGTCGGCCACCCCCGGCACGCCCGTGCAGATCGGCTACTTCGACCAGCGCGTCGAGGCGGTCGTCGCCGAGGAGCCCCTGTTCGACCCCACCATGTCCCGGCTCCGTGGCTGACACCCCGCGTCGGCTCCGAGGGAAGGAACACCGCCGGTGAACGCAACTCTGCTCGACGGCAAGGCGACCGCCGCCGACATCCGCCGCGAACTCACGGAGCGCGTCGCCAAGTTGACGGCCACCACCGGCCGGCCGCCGGGCCTGGGCACCGTCCTGGTCGGCGAGGACCCCGGCAGCCACGCCTACGTCGCCGGAAAGCACCGCGACTGCGCACAGGTCGGCATCGCCTCCATCCGCCGCGAGCTGCCCGCCGACGCCTCCCAGCAGCAGGTCGAGGAGACGATCGACGAACTCAACGCCGACCCGGCCTGCACCGGCTACATCGTCCAGCTCCCGCTCCCGCGCCACCTGGACGCCAATGCCGTACTGGAACGCATGGACCCGGGCAAGGACGCCGACGGCCTGCACCCCGTCAACCTCGGCCGGCTCACCCTGGGCGTCGAGGCACCGCTGCCGTGCACCCCGCGCGGGATCGTCGAGTTGCTCCGCCGCCACGGCGTGCCCCTCGCCGGAGCCCGCGTCTGCGTGATCGGCCGGGGCATCACGGTAGGACGCCCGATCGGCCTCCTCCTCACCCGCCGCACCGAGAACGCCACCGTGACCCTGTGCCACACCGGCACCAAGGGCCTGGCCTGGCACGTACGCGAGGCGGACATCGTCATCGCGGCCGCCGGCTCGCCCGGCCTGGTCACCAAGGACATGCTGCGCCCCGGCGCGGCGGTCCTGGACGTCGGCATCACCCGCACCGACCAGGGGCTGGTCGGCGACATCCACCCGGACGCCGCCCAGGTCGCCGGATGGATCGCGCCCATGCCCGGCGGTGTGGGCCCCATGACCCGGGCGATGTTGCTCGCCAACGTCGTCGAGGCCGCCGAGAGGAACGCCACCGCCGTATGAACGCGCACGTCGCCCCGTACCCGCAGCATCCGTACCTTTCAGAAGACGGAGACGTCCGATGAGCCCCCGCACACCCGGCGCCGACTCCCCCAGGGGCGGCGGCCCGGCGGCTGCGCGGAAGCGTGGGCGTCGCACACGCGGCACCTCGTCGTGCCCGCCCTCGGGGCGGGCGAGGCTCAGCCCAGGTAGCCCATCCGGCGGCTGATCTCCTCCGAGGCCTTGACCAGCGCGGGTGCGAGCTCGTGGATGCGCTCCTCGGTGAAGCGGTACGCGGGGCCGGAGGCACTGAGCGCGGCGATGACCCCGCCGTCGCGGGAGCGGATCGGAGCCGCCATGGCATGCAGTCCGACCTCGAGCTCCTCCAGCGTCACCGCGTACCCGCGCTCCCGTGCCTCGGCGAGGTTCTTCTCCAGCCTCGCCCTGGACGTCAGAGTGTGCGGTGTCAGCTTCCGCAGGCCGGACGCCGCGAGCACCTCGGCGCGCTCCTTCTCCGGCAGGTGGGCGAGCAGGATCTTGCCGCTCGACGTGGCGTGCACCGGGGTGAGCTGTCCGACCCAATTGTGCGTGCCGACCGCGCCGGGGCCGCGCACCTGGTAGAGGTTGACCGCGTAGTGCTCCTGGAGGACCGCGATGTTGACGGTCTCGCCGACCTCCTCGCTGAGCCGTTCGCACACCGGGCGGCCCTGCTGGGTGATGTCGAGGCGGCCCGTGACCGCGCCGGCCAGGCACACGATCCCGAAGCCGAGCCGGTACTTGCCCCGCTCGGCCGTCTGCTCCACCAGACCGCGTGACTCCAACGCCCCGAGCAGCCGGAACGCGGTCGACTTGTGGACATCGATCTCGGCGGCGACCTCACTGACACCGGCCTCGCCCCGCTGGGCGAGGATCTCCAGGACGCTGACGGCGCGGTCGACGGACTGCACGCCGTTCACCGCGGCCCCTGCCGTTGCGCTCTCTGCCATGCGGTTGCTCATGGCGCAACTATAAGCAGTCGGGTCCGCAGACCCCCAGGGGTGGCCGAGGGAGTCGGCCATGGCGGGATCCGGCCGCCCGCATGGTCGCACGGCCCGCCCGGCAGCGGAAAGCCACAGTGCGCTTCCTGTTGAGCAGGACCCGGCTCCCGGACGCGGAGCGGAACGACGTCCACAGAAGGAACCGGGCGTGAGGCCAGGGTCGGTGCGTACGGGGGATCCGGGGTCCGTGGGGTGCGCGACCGGGCGCCTTGACTCGGGCCGCCGTCGGACGCTTTGATCATGCGCGTGCCGGGCCGTTGCCCCGGTACGTCAGAGGTGCGCCCAGCCGGTGACGGACACGGTCCGAGTCCGGCCCGAGTCGCCCGGACCGCGGCAGCGTCCGAGGCGGGGTCGTACCGGCGATGGATGGAGCGGACATGTCCGTCATGCGCGTGACCCGGGCCGGAGCGGCCGCCGCTGTGGCGGCCCTGCTGGCGGTCGCCGGCTGCGGCACCAAGGCCGGCACGGAGGGCCCTTCGGACGCGACCCCGGGGCAGAGCCCTTCGTCCGCCTCGCCGAAGCCGGTTCCCACCGCGGTCAGGCTCCCACCGCCGCACGCCGGCTTCGACTACCAGATCGGGGGCGCCTACCCCCCGCCGCGCGGAGTCCGCGTCGTCAGCCGCGACCGTACGGCGTCCCCCGCGCCGGGCCTCTACAACATCTGTTACGTCAACGCCTTCCAGGCCCAGCCCGGCGACGAGAAGACCTGGCCCGCCGACCTGCTGCTGCGGGACGACAGCGGCGAGGTGGTCATCGACCAGGACTGGAACGAGGCGCTGCTCGACATCGGTACGGCGGCCAAGCGCGCCCGGGTGGCGACGCGGATCAACCAGTGGATCGACGGCTGCGCCGCCAAGGGCTTCGACGCGGTCGAGCCGGACAACTACGACAGCTACACCCGCTCCGACAACCTGCTGAGCGCGCAGGACGCCACCGCCTTCATCACCCTCCTGTCGGCCCACGTGCACGCCCGCCATCTGGCCATCGGTCAGAAGAACACCCTCGATCTGGCCGGGCAGCGCAAGCGGACCGGCCTCGACTTCGCGGTGACGGAGGAGTGCGGGCAGTACGACGAGTGCGACGCGTACGCGAAGGCCTTCGACAACCACGTCGTGGACGTCGAGTACACGGACAGCGGCCTGCGCAAAGCCCTCGCGGACTACGGCGACCGGCTGAGCATCGTGCGCCGGGACAGGGACGTGTCCACGCCGGACAACCCGGGCTATGTGCGCAGGACCAACTGACGTGAGCCGCGCGCACGGATGACCCGCGGTGGTACTGCGAGTATTGCCGCGAGGGAAGCTCCCCGTAGCCGAAAAGCCGGACTCGAAAAGCCCGCCCCGAAAGGCGGAACCCGGCTCTGACATGCTGTCAGGAGGAAGACCAGCGGCTGATCAGTTCAGCTTCGACACCTGGTAACGGGCGATGTGTCGATGGTCTTCGGTACGTCTGAGGAGCACGCTGAGATCGACCTTGACGGGTGGCCGGTCGGCGAACGAGAAGTCGACGTCCAGGTAACCGAGCAGGGCTGGACGGCGCTATCGTGCGGGCGATGGTTCGCACGTTGCTCCCTGCGGCGGCCATGGCCACCACAGGGAGCATGGGCACGGACGGCTGGATCAGGAGGTGCAGCCGGTCGGACCCGGGTCGTTGGGATGTGACTGCAGGGCGGTGACCACCGCAGTCATCCAGGGCCACAGGGGCAGGGTGCCAAGGACCCTTTCGCGTAGATCCGTCTCGTCGTCGGCACGCCACACACCGATGCTGCGGAGTTCGCCCACCGGTCGCCACAGCCGGACCAAGCGGCCCTCAGAGGCCAGTTCCTTCGCTCGGACTGCTTCGGCGGCGCGGCGTCGGGTGACCTCGTCGGGGTCGGTGTCCTCGGGCACGGTTGTGGTCAGCTCGACCAGGAACTCCTTCATGATCCTTCCTCTCTCGGTCTTGTAGGGGCGTCTCGAGATGGTCCGAACCCGTCGACGGGGTTGTTCCTCTGCTCGTCGACACCCGCTGGGCTCGGAGGTCATATGCGCGGTTGGCATGTCAGATATCGGAATACCGGGCGAATAATTCGGAGTTGACGTCCTCCGGCCTGGTGGTCCTCGGCGACGCGCTGCTCGTAATTCGCCCTGCGGTGCCGGCAATGGGGTGTGGAAAATCTGCTCGCATGCGTCTGGTCAAGGATGAGCCTAGGCTGGGAAATAGTCGAATTCCATTGACGAGCCGGGCGGGGCGAGGAGGCGGAGCGTAATGGCGAAAATACTCTTCATAGTGAGCGGGGCGACGTACTGGGTACTCAAGGACGGCACCAGACACGCGACCGGCTATTGGGCCGAAGAGTTCGCCATGCCCTACAAGAAGATCACAGAAGCCGGTCATGAGGTCGTGGTGGCGACCCCCGGTGGCGTGACACCGAACGTCGACATGATGAGCCTGCGTCCGTCGATGGCGGGCGGTGAGGACGGGGCCCTCGAACTGGAGTCCATCATCCGTTCCGCGGAGGTGATGCGGCGGCCCCTGAAGCTATCGGACGTCCGTCTCGAGGACTACGACGCGGTGTACCTGCCCGGCGGCCACGGTCCGATGGCGGACTTGGCCTTCGACGCCGACGCCGGTCGGCTGCTGACGGCGCAACTCGCGTCGGGCAAGCCACTCGCGATCGTGTGCCACGCCCCCGCTGCGATCCTCGCCACCAGGATCCACGGCGAGTCGCCCTTCGAGGGGTACAGGGTCACGTGTTTCACCGATGAGGAGGAGGAGGGTGTCGGTCTCGCCTCCAGGGCACCTTGGCTGCTGGAGACCGAGTTGAAGGAAAAGGCCGGCGTCGACTTCAGCCGCGGTCCGATCTGGGAGCCGTACATGGTGGAGGACCGAAACCTCATCACCGGCCAGAACCCTCATTCGGCCGCGGTTCTGGCAGATCGGCTGCTTGAGCTCCTCAAGTGAGCGCGCGTGACCGCTCGATGGCGGGTGCGGCCTGCTCAGTGCCTCGGCTCGGTGGCCCACAACTCCCAGGCGATGCCGTCCAGGAGGCCCGGTGATGCCCCGTCCGGCGAGGGCCGTGGTGTAAACGGCCGCCACTCCGCCGACCAGCGCGGGCAAGGCGATACCCACGGCCTGCACACCGAGCGCGGCCGGCAACAGGTCGGGGCGAGACCATCGGCGTCCCAGCCGGCCCACACCGCGGAGGACGGAATGGCCGCCAGGCCCGTCTGCCTCGAGAACGCGCCCTTCGTCACCGGGGAGGTCCTCCACGTCGACGGCGGCCAGAGCGCAGGCCACTGATCCGCCAGGTGCCCGGGCGCCGCGCGAGGCGCCCGGGCAGCGCGGCACAGCGGTATAGATGACCGGTCGTACACTTGCCTCATGGGACGCACCAGTGATGCGCGGGAGAAGATCCTTGCCGCCGCGCAGTCGCTCATCGGGCTGCGTGGCTACTCGGCGCTGGGCGTGGCCGAGATCTGCAAGGCCGCCGGGGTGCCGAAGGGCAGCTTCTACTACTTCTTCGAGTCCAAGGAGGCCCTCGCCCTGGCTGTCCTCGACGAGCACTGGGAGGTCCAGCGCACTGACTGGGCCCGGATCCTGCAGGGGGGCGGTGAACCGCTGTCCAGGCTGCGCCGGCTGCTCACGGCGGCCGTCAGCTCCTGACGAGCCTCGGCTCACCGAGGGCGCCTGCATGCATCCGTCCTGGCGGCGAGGCGGCCTGCCGCGACCACCAAGGGCGTCGCGTCCTTGATCGGGTCTAACACCGTGTCCTACATGGTCAGTTTGCCGAGGCGTTTGTAGCAGCAGAGGGCGGCGGCGAGTCCGAGAAAGGCCAGGTAGTTGCGGGGATGCCGCTCGTAGCGGGGTGACAGGCGGCGGTAGCCGGTCAGCCAGGACAGGGTGCGCTCGATGACCCACCGTCGGCGGCCCAACCGTTCGCTTGAGTCGATTCCCTTGCGGGCGATGCGGACGCCGATGTGCTGGCTGTGCAGCCATTGCCGCAGGTCAGGAACATCGTAGGCTTTGTCGGCATGCAGTCGCTGGGGTTTGGAATGGTCGCTGTGGGATTCGTGTCCTATGTGGAAATGGGCGACCATCGGTTTCAGCCCGAGGCTGTCATGTGTGTTCGCTGCGGAGAGGCCGACGCGTAGGGGCAGTCCGTTCGCGTCGGACAGGACGTGCATCTTGGAACCCGGCTTGCCCCGGTCCACGGGCGACGGACCTGCAAGTTCGCCCCCTTTTTAGCCCGGACGTGGGCGGAGTCCAGTACCGCCCGGGACAGGTCGACCAGGCCCTGACCGGCGAGCATCTCGAGCACCCTCTGGTGCAGCCGTCCCCAGACGCCCGCCCGCGACCAGATCAGGAACCGACGGTGCACCGTCGACTTCGACGCTCCGAAACACGGCGGTAGAGCCCGCCAGGCACAACCGCTAACCAGCACGTAGACGATCGCCGCGAACACCGCCTCGTCATCGATGTTGGCCACCCCGCCGCCCTGCGGACGTACTCGCGCCGGCGGCAGCAAAGGCCTGGCGATCTCCCACAACCCCTCCGGCACGATCCATCCCCACCGCCCACTCCCCATGACCCGGCCAACGACCAACTGACCATGTAGGACACGGTGTTAATCCCTGTTGC
Source organism: Streptomyces sp. NPDC028331 (assembly GCF_055565775.1). Classification (NCBI taxonomy): domain Bacteria; kingdom Bacillati; phylum Actinomycetota; class Actinomycetes; order Kitasatosporales; family Streptomycetaceae; genus Streptomyces; species Streptomyces sp. NPDC028331. Next base: position 312,377 of record NZ_JBVHTR010000007.1, read on the forward strand.
CTCGGGCCTGGCGGTCCAGGAACTCAATCAGCCGTGTTTCCGAACGTGCAAGCCTCTCCCGTTGTTCGCCAGGAAGCGAAGCGAGGGCGTCGACCAGGACCCGCTTTCGCGGGACGTGCACCATATTGCCGGAGTAGATCCGGCAACTGGAACACCAGGCGAGCCCGATGCACCGCTCGAACATAGACGACTCGGGCGGATAGAAGCGGTAGTGGTACGAGCGGACGGGCGTTCCGCAGACGGCACAGATCCGACGGTCCCCGTCGGAGACCGTGTCCCAGGTCCCGACCTTTCGCCAGTGCTGCCGCCCGGCTGGTGCTCTTCAAGTCGTCATGCCCAGCATTCTCTCCTACAGCAAGCCGCCCAGCCCAGCCGTCCCGGCGAAGGTGGGGCCGGAGCAGACCGGAAGCCGGGGCCACTTCAAGCCGGAACAATCGCCGCACGGCCCCGCCGGTGGGGCCAGGTCGGGCCGGAAAAGCGGGACCAGTTCAGACCGTTAACGCCAGCTGAGGTCATCGGAGACGAAGTCCATCAGGTACCAGGCTGGCCCGTCGCCCTGCTGAGTGCTGCGGGCTGCGGCGATGGCGCTGGGTGCGAAGTCGATGCCAGTGGTGCGGTAACCGAGCTGGTGAAGGTGGCGGGCGAGGGAACCCTCGCCGGTGCCGATGTCGAGAGCCGGGCGTCCGCGGCCCGGTCCGAGATGGTCGGCCAGCAGCGCGGCCTCGGTGCTGCTGCCCTCACGATACCGGCGTCCGCCGGCCCAGAGCGGCTCCCAGTAGGCGGCGGTGGCCGGTGCGGTCGCCACTGGGCTGCTGTGCGAGCGGGCAATACAGCAGGGATCTTGGTCCTGGGCATGGGCTGCAGGCGCTGCTTCGCAGGGGACGACGGGCCAGTCGATCTCGATCCGCGTGTGCTTCTTGTGGAATACGTGCAGGCCCTCGGTGTGGGCGCTTGTCGGTCCGGTGGCGTCCTTGGGTTGGACCGTGCGGCATCGAAGCCGCCCTCGGGGATGGCCTCGGGGGGTAGATGCTCGGCGTCCGCGGTCAGGACACGGACACGGTCGTATCCGGTGGCGTGGAGGAAGCGGATGGCGCGGCCGGTGACGTCAGGGTCGATGTCGACGGTGGTGACCTGGCCGGTCCGGCCGACCAGTTCGGCGATCAAGGCGGCGTTGTAACCACCTGAGCCGACCTCCAGGACATGGTGGCCAAGCCGGAGGCGGGCCGATTCCAGCATGACGGCCTGAAGCCACGGTGCGCTGACGGAGCTGCTGATGCGGCCGTCGGCCATGTGGCGTGTGGGGATGATGTCATCGGCGTACGCGGTCTGCACGGGCACTTCCGGCGCGAAAACATGGCGGGGAACCCTGCGCAGGGCGGTCTCCACAGCGGCGGTGCGGACGTGGCCGGCCGCGAGGAGCCGATCGACGAGCCGGTGCCGCAGTGCACTGGGATCGTGTTCCTGCGCGGCGGTCGGGGGAGTCGTCACCCTGGGGCCTTTCGAGCGGGTCATGCGGGATCTGCGACGGTGGGGGAGCTGGGGCGGGGGATGGTGCCCGCGGGGGCGTACTGGGCGGCTTGCGCGTCGAACATCGAGGCGTAGCGGCCTTGGGCGGCCATGAGTTCGTCGTGGCTGCCGTGCTCGACGAGCCGTCCGTGGTGCAGGACGTAGATGCGGTCGGCATGGCGTACGCCGGACATGCGGTGGGTGACAAGGACGACGGCTCGGTTCGGGGCGGCGAGCCGGCGGATGCGGTCGAAGGCGGCGATCTCCGCTTCCGGGTCGAGGGCGGAGGTGGGCTCGTCCACGATGAGCACGCCGTCGGCATCCGAGGTGGCGCTGCGCCAGTGGGTCCGGGCGAGGCCGATCTTCTGCCACTCGCCGCCCGACAGTTCGCTCGCGCCGCGGAACATCCGGGCCAGCAGGGTGCGCAGCCCGTCGGGAAGCTTTGCGATGACCGGTCCGGCACCCGCGTAGTCCACGGAAGGCTGCAGGTGCTCGGGGTCGGCCGCCCGGGCGGGCCGGCCGATCCGGATGTTCAACGCCGCTGTCACGGGCCAGCGTTGGAAGTCCTAGGTGAGCAGGGAGACGCGGTCGAACACCTCGGAGCGGTCCAGGGAGGCGATGTCGGCCTCACCCCACAACACCGCCCCGCTCTGCGGCAGCAACAGACCCGACAACACCTTCATCAGAGTGCTCTTGCCGGAGCCGTTCTCGCCGACCACAGCGGTGACCGAGCCCATGGGCGGCGTGTGTAGGTTCCGCGCCTGAGTGAACAATGCGGGTGTTTCCTGAACACTGCTTGAACAGTGCTTAGGAGTGCGCCGCTGAGCATTTTGCAATCATGCCCGCCGCGGCGGGGCGCATGCACGGGATCGCGACTTTCTACCGGTGAGGGTGAAGTTCGGTGATCGGTGCGGGCGTTCGGGATCCGAATCCTTGATCGTGTGGGCCAGTTGCTCGTGATCAGCACGGGCTGGGCGCGAAGGTGCGCGATGGTCGCTATACGTGAGCGTGGTGCCGCAGAAGCGGCGGTGTGGATCCGGTACGGCGCCGATGAGGTGCGCCAGGTGCCGTTCGGGCGCCTGGGGCAGCGGCATTTCGAGGGTTCTGTTCCGTGGCGGGCGATGCGGTCGAGGCGTGGGCAGGCGCATCTGCCCGGGAGCTACTGGTCGTCGACAGCGGGCACTCAGGTGATCTTCGAGAGTCAGCTGGAGCTTGCCCGTCTCCTGTTGGCGGACTTCGACCCGGATGTGATCGGTATCCGGGCACAGCCGTGCTGGGTGCGGAGCAAGGTGAAGGGGCGGGTGCGGCGGCATGTTCCGGACTTCCTGCTCACGCTGCGCAGCGGTCTGGTGCGCGTGGTGAATGTGAAGCCGGCCGATCGTGCGAGGGATCCGAAGGTTCGGGAGGCGTTGGCGTGGCCGGGTGAGCTGTTTGCCGCGCAGGGGTGGCTGTATGAGATCTGGTCGGGCTGTGAGCCCGTCATGTTGAGGAATGTTCGGTTTCTTGCCGGCTTCCGGCGGCCGTGGGTGGTGGACAGCGCTCTTGTCGATCGGGCACGTGAGCTGGTAAGGGACGGGGACGAACTCGCTGTAGCGGAACACAGGTTGAGCGCCTACGGCGAGCGTGAGGACGTGCGTCCGGCGTTGCTGTCGCTGTTGTGGCGGGGCTATTGGACGACGGATCTGACGCGTCCGCTCGGCGGGCGTTCGGTGCTCCGGAGGGTGTCGTGAGAGGGGGCGTGGCGACGCTGCGGTGCGGGCTGGTCCTGCTGCACGACGGTGAGCAGTTGACCGTGGTGGAGATATCCGGGAGCCGCATTCTTCTGCAGAACCGGTCCGGCGGATTACGGCAAGTGGATCTGGGCTGGCTGCTGTCGCACCCGACCACCCGGATGCCAGAGGCCGCTGCCGAGCCTCTGCTGGGGCTGGGTGCAGAGTTCTCGGCGCTGAGCAAGGAAGAGCAGGACGCGCTGCGGGAGCGCTACGAGCATTTGCTGGAGGTGGAGACCGGATACCGGTACGGCTCAGCGGAGTTGGCGCTCGACGGTGAACCGCGCCCGCAGTATGCGCCCGACATGCCGAAGATGGACCGCTACGAGGCTAAGGCGACCGAACTCGGTGTGAGTGTCATGACGGTGCGGCGCTGGCTGATGAAGATCAAAGGCCCCGAAGGAGTGGCCGGACTACTGCCCGCCGATCGTGGCCGCAGCCCACTGGGGGAGACCGATCCGCGCTGGATCGACATGTGCCGCAAGGTGCTCGACGAGTACGTTGAGGAGAGCACTCCGCCGCGGCACCTGGTCATCGCGACCATCGAGGAGCGCCTGGCTGCCGAGTTCGGGCGAGGCGCGGTGAAGCTGCCGAAGAAGACGACGGCGTACGCCCTGCTCAAGGAGCTGGGCCGGGGACGCAATGCGTTCTCGGGGAGTGCGAAGGGGCGCCGCTCGATCGCGAACCGCCCGCCGGGGGTCTACGGCAGGCTGCGGGCGACACGTCCGGGTGAGTATGTCCTCGTGGATACGACGCGGCTGGACGTATACGCGATGGAACCGGTCACGTGCCGGTGGGTGCAGTGCGAGCTGACCGTCGCGATGGACCTCTACACGCGCTGCATCACCGGGCTCAGACTGACGCCGGTGTCGACGAAGGCTGCTGATGTCGCAGCCGTCCTCTATGAGACGGTGCGTCCGCGAACGGATGGAGAGCGGGCGGTGCTGCCGCATCACGGGGTGCCCAGCACGGTGGTTGTGGACGCAGCGCGACTGGTGGACGTGGAGGGTGAGTGGTTGTTGCCGTCGGTGGCGGCGGAGACGCTGGTGTTCGACCACGGCAAGATCTACCTCTCGCAGCATGTGCAGGCTGTGTGCGACCGCTTGGGCATGTCACTGCAGCCGGCCCGGCCGTACACGCCGACGGACAAGGCGCCGCTGGAGCGCTGGTTTCGGACCCTACGCGAAGGGGTTCTCGCGGCGCTGCCCGGCTACAAGGGCGCAGATGTGCACAGCCGCGGCAAGGACGTGGAGGAGAAGGCGTTCTTCTTCCTGCCGGAACTGGAAGCGATCATCCGCGAGTGGATCGACCTGGTCTACCACCGGCGCGTCCACACCGGCCTGTGCGTTCCGGAGGCGCCGGGCCTTGAGATGAGCCCGCTCGACATGTACGAGCACGGCATCCAACGGGCCGGGCATCTGCGGATCCTGGGGCGGCCCGACCTCGCCTACGACTTCCTCGAGGTGAAATGGACCACGATCCAGCACTACGGGGTGGAGATCGGCACCCTGCGCTACAACGGCCCCGCGCTGAAGGGGCGGCGTCACACGACGAGCCCGTACGGCGGGATCCACGCCGGGCAGTGGCCGATCGCCGTGGATCCCGGGGACATCACCCGCATCTACTTTCAGGACCCCGAGAGCAGGCAGTGGCATGACCTGCGGTGGGAGCACGCGGACGCGCTCGATGGTCCACTCAGCCGGGAGGCGTTCCAGCACGCGCGCCGACTGGCAGCCAGGACTCAGCGGTTTCCCGACGCCAAGCGCACGCTGATCGAGCTGCTTCAGCGATGGGGCGCGGGCCTGACCGGAAGCCAGGAAGAGCGACGTATGGCGCTGCGGCTGTCGGATGAGCGGCTATCCATCATGGGCCCCGACACGGTGGGGCCAGGCGCGGGCGAGGACGATCACGAGGTGACGGTGGCGCAGTTGCCGTCGGTGCGACAGCTCACGGCTCTCGCCCCCACCAAGCCCGCGGGCATCGACCATGACTTGGCCGAGACGCCTGTGGTGGATGGGTCTGAGGTGGGGGAGGGCGGGGACGACGACGAGGACGAGGACCTCGATGCTCTCCTGCCCGAGCACGCGGACACGGTAAGCGACGATGAGTACTACGCGGACGCGTGGGAGGTGTCATGACCGCCGCCTTCGAAGAGGGAGAACGCAACTATTCACCCGTTCAATTGACGGGCTTCGTGGAGATGTGCGAGCGGCCCGCCCGCGAGCGTCCACGGCAGCTCAGCAGGGTGGAGATCAAGGATCTGACGCGCCGCGATCTCCTCGTCTACAAGGAACAGCGCGCTGTGTGGCATGCCAACCTCGGGCCGATCAAAACCGCACAGCTGCGGGAACTGCACGACGGGCTCGCGGAGATCGTGGACTCGAACCGGCAGGACGGCGACAGAGTAAAGCCGTCCGCGGTGCTCGATGCGTTTCCTGGGCTGGGGAAGACGACCGCGGTCCTGGACTACGTGAAGCAGTACCACCGTGATCAAATTCTGCTGCACGGCGCCACTACCCCCAGCGGGCACCGCCGCGTCCCGGTCGTGAACATCACCCTGACCGGGAGCGTCACGATCCGCGGCTTGAACGAGGCGATCTGCCGGTTCTACGAACTGCCCGAGTCCGGTAACGCCGACCAGCTCGCCGCCCGAGCCTCACGCGCGGCCCGCGCCATGTGCACGACCGTCATCGTCGTCGACGACATCCACTTCCTCGACCTGCGCCGCACCAACCACCGAGCGGTGGCCAACCACTTCAAACATCTGTCCACCGTCTTCCCCGTCACGTTTATCTACGTCGGCGTTGGTGTGGAAGCGCGCGGGGTCCTCACCGACGGCCTGGACGACGAGGACATCGATCTTGCGCAAGCGGCCCGCCGCATGACGACGTTGACGCTGCCGCCCTTCACCGTTGACACCGAGGTAGGGCGGGCGCAGTGGCGCACACTGATGCTCACCATCGAACGCCTTCTCGTCCTCGGCGACGCTTACCGCGGCATGCTGGCCGAGGACCTCTCCGATTACCTGTATGCGCGCTCCACCGGCCATTTCGCCTCACTCATGACGCTCATCGCCCGCGGCTGCCGCCGCGCCGTCGACAGTGGCGAGGAACGCCTGACCGTGGAACTGATGGACACCGTCAAGAACGATGTGGCGGCCGAGCGAGGACGCCTGGAACTCCAAGCGGCCCTCGAAGCGGGCACCCTCACCACCAAACCCCGCCGCACAAAGAAGAGGCCAGGACGGCGGCCATGACCCTCAACACCGCGGCCATGGCGCCCACGTTCTCGACCGAGCGGCTCCCCTATGTAGTGGATCCGCTCCCGGGCGAGGCCCTCGACAGCTGGATCGAAGCCTACGCCCGTGAGCTCATCGTCACCTCCCGAGAGTTCTTGACCTTCATTGGGCTGCCCGGCACCCACCTCGAGCGCATGCTGGTCAAGCTCCTACCCGAGGAGGCGGCTGTCCTTGCGCGGCGTACCGGAGTGTCGCCCGAGACGTTGTGTGCGATGACGCTGGAACCTTTCGATCAGATCACCGTGACTCTCCGGCACACCACGCGCGGGCTCGGCTCCCCACCGCGCTGGCGGCGGCACAAGGGCAGCCGGTACTGCCCCACCTGCCTGGCAGAGAGCGGCGGCCGCTGGCAGCTGGCCTGGCGCGACCCCTGGACGTTCGCCTGCACCCCGCACGCTCAACTCCTGGTGGAGACCTGCGAAGGGTGCGGACAACGCCCGCACCCCGCCGGCCGTCACCCCGCGGGCGTGACGAACCCGGCACGCTGCACCATGGCCCGCGCCCTCGGCCGCGGCAGCAAAGGCGCACGCCTGCCCTGCTACGCCGACCTCACCACCGCCGTGGCCCAACAGGTCCCTGCCGACGGTCAGATCATCCAAGCCCAGCACTTCGTCGACGCCATCATTCGCCATCACACTGACGTACCGCGTGAAACCGAAGGAACTCAAGTGGGCCTGGAGGAACTCTTCTTCCTGGCCTGGCGCGGCCTGGCAGCACTCCACGACAACACCGCCCCCGTCCCCTCGCTGGTGCGGCAGCTCCTGGGGGAGGCAGGCGGACGCGCTCCCGCCCTGCTCACCGGGCTGAGCAACGAGTCCGCCACCGATGTGGCGATCGGCACCGCCCTCGCCATGACCATCCTGCAGCGCGACCACCCCCACAGCGACGAGGTAATGCACTGGATCGCTAACTCCCACCTGCGCAAAGACGGCTCTATGGAGGTGCTGCTGAAGTTCAACTCCTGGCGCTCTGTTTGCTCACCGCCCATCCTGACCCGTGCTCTGGCAGTCATCGACACCCGCCTGCGGCCCATCGACCGACTACGCTTCGCCACCGCCTCCCCCAATCCCCAGCCCCCTTCCACACCTGCCGAACTGATCGAACGCAGGGCCGCGAACGTTCCGGCCACACTGTGGCCGTCCTGGAGCATGCGCCTCATGCCTCACCAGATCGGCGGTCCCCGCGGAATGAAAACCGCTGAATACCGTGCCGGGCTCACCGCGCTCCTGCTGGTCGTCCGCTCCACCAGCCGCACCTACCGCGACGCCCTCGCACTCCTCGGCCAACCCGTGAGTCCAAACTTCGTCAAGAGCATGGTCAACCGCCTCGACCGCCCCCACATGAGCCCCATGCTCGCCGCGTTGACGCAACTGGCCGACGCCCTCGACCGTCACGGATCACCCATCGACTACGCGCGACGCAGGAGATTGGCCGACACATCCGAACTGAGCCTCGACCGCGCCGCATTCAGACAGCTCACCGCCCAGCACGGCTGGCGAACCCCCGGCACGCAGCGCCTCGACGTTCTGGACAGCTACCTCAAGGCAATCGTGACTGGCACCCTCACCGACGCCCACCCCCGCGTGAGCGATCTGCGCTTCCGCGCCGACCCCGCCGTACGTGCTTTCCTGCTCGCCCAAGCCGCAGCCCATCTGAACCAACTCGGCATCGATGAACCCGTCACGTGGGAACCCCCGTCCGATTGGGTGACCGGTGTCAACTGGCCCGGCACCGAGCCAAGTGACATCGCCCCAGACGTATTCCGCCGCACCACCGCACGCCATCACAAACTCAACGAGGTTGCCGAATCCCTAGGGATCGGCATTGAGCATGCCCGTCTCTATGCCGAACTCGCCGGCGCCATCCCCACCGTCCAAAAGAAGGTCCGACGACCCAGAGGCCCGCGAACCAACGCCCCCGACGAAGCCACCCTTCGCGACCTCTACCTCCGACAGGGCCTTCCTCTGCGAAGAGTCAGCAAGATCACCGGAGCCAGCGAGGAGGTGCTGAAGCAGGCACTCACAAGAGCCGGACTGGCATTACGGGGGCGAGGGGAACGTCCCAACCACAACCACCACATCGATCCCGATTGGCTCCTTGAACAGTACGCCGTGAAACACCGCAGCTTCGCTGACATCGCGGAGGAAATCGGCGCGGCGGCGATCACCGTCCGTCGTATCGCCAGACGCGCAGGCATCGCCTCCAAAGGCCGGGCATCAGTCCCGCGAGACTTCGCTGCGACCACCAAAGGGCTGGATCTCTCCGCTGATGTCTACCGGGCGTTTTGCGGAGCCAACACCGTGGCGCGCGTCAAGCACGTCAGCGTGCTCCTCGACCACGACTCGATGGCCTCCGCCGCACACGCGGCTGGCCTGAACGAATGCGCGCTGAGACGGCAAGTGACGGTCGTGGAAAAGACAACCAGCATCCGCCTTGTGGACACACTCACTCCGCTCACACTCACCGCCCCAGGAGCCCAACTTCTGCGCCAGGTCCGGCCCGTACTCAATCGCTATGCATCCCTGCATGCCGACGGCGTCGCCAACTCGGCAGCCCGGAGAAGACCTCCGCGCACACCAGCCCCCGAACCAGCCGTCCTTGAGAACCTCTACGTTCACCAGGGCCTGTCCCTCGCGCGGGTACGCAAGGCCACCGGCGCAAGCGTGCACGTCGTGAAGGAAGCGCTCCTAGACGCCGGTATCGAGATCCGCAAGCAGGGCCACAGGCCCAACTATGCCTGCGACCTCGACCGAGACTGGCTCTACGAACAATACGTCGTGCGACACCGCACCTTCGTCGACATCGCCAGCGAAGTCGGCATGGTGTCCACTACCGTCCTCAACATCGCCCGACGCAAAGGAATCCCGCTCAGAACGTACGCAGGCGTCCCCCGCGACTTCGCCACCACCACCAAGGGACTCGCCATCCAACCCGCGGTGTACCGGGCATTCGCCGGGTGGAACTCGGTCTCACGCGTCAGGGTCGTCAGCTCGCTGCTCGACCACCACACGATCGAGAGCGCCGCCCAAGCCGCAGATGCAAGAGTGCCCGAGCTGCTGCGCATGATCACTGTCACAGAGAAGAACGCGGGAGTTCGCCTAGTGTTGTCAGAGCGCCCGCTACGACTCACGGCCGAGGGCCGAGCACTTCTGCATCAGGTCATGCCCGTACTCGATCGCTATGACACCGCGTCTCCGCAAGATTTCACGCCAGGTATCCACGATGCATCGTGAATCCCGCCGATCAGTTTCCGCAGGCTGCCGACAACCGACTACAGGGCCAAACGCAGACCCGATGTCTGTGTCTCACGGGGCAGAGTTCGTTGATGTCGTGCGGGGTGCGAGCTTCCACCTGTGCAAGCTGAGGTCTGGGCCAGGGCATGCCCATCTGATCTGGCTTGCACTGTGCGGTGCGACTTTGGCGTCCGATACAGCCATGCCCTCACACGGCACAGGAGATTACGAACGCGTCGAAAAGCGCCTGAGTGTTGGAGAGTTCGGGGTGCCACCGCACGCCGAGGATGAACCGCTTCGCGGGTCCTCGACAGCCTCTGCCGCGACCTCGAAGACCCCTACCACCGAGGTGAGGACATCTCCTACGCCATCGACGTGCTCACCACGACCCCCGGCATCGACCCGCACCGCATCGGCGTCCTCGGCATCTGCGCCGGTGGGGGCTACGCCGTGCACACCGCCCGCACGGACCACCGCATCAAAGCGGTCGGCACGGTCGTCCCCGTCAACATCGGCGCTTCGTTCCGCAGCTTCCAGCCCGACGGTCCGGCCGCAGCAATCAACGCCCTCGCGGACACACGTACCGAAGAGGCCCGCTCCAGCGAGACGACCCGCGTGAACTGGCTGCCCGACACCCTTGAGGACGCCACGACAGCGGGCCTGACCGACATCGACACCACTCAGACCATCACCTACTACCGCACCGAGCGCGGCGGTAACGGACACTCCACGAACCGGCGCCTCTTGCGCAGCGACTCCCTACTGCTGGGCTACGACGCGTTCCACTTGGCCGATCGACTCATGCCCCAGCCACTAGGTCGTCCTAGCCGGACGCATCGGCAACACCGGCTCCTACGACACCGGCATGCAGCTGTGGAAGCTGGCTCCCAACCCCGTCGACCTCGTGGTGATCGACGGCGCCGGCCACTACGAGATGTACGACGAACCCGAGTACGTCGACGCTGCCGTCGAACGAGGTCTTTCCTTCTCGTCGGCTGCCGGATCGGCTCCGGACTGTCGGGCCGGGCTAGCGCGCGTTGCTCCTGCGGTTGCACACGCAGCTGGTCGCCCTTGAGACCGGCCACTCGGTCGACGACCTGAAGGAAAAGCTCGGCGCGGCCCGCATTCACATCACCGTTTCCTCCGTCCACGTACTCTCCGAGATACGGGGCCTTGTCATTGCGCACGACGTTGATCTGCGCGAGGACTTTCAGGCGCCCGGGTGGCTCTGGATCCACGAGAGGCCTCCGAGATCGAGTCGACGACGCGCGCGCGTCACGGCGACGTAGGCAAGTTGGGCGTCCTTCTCGCTCACGGATGGCGGGGGCGGCCGACCACAGTCGTCGTTCTGATCCGTTTCCGCAGGTTGAGGAAAGTCATCGGCGATCCTCACCTGCAACCACTCTCGACCCTTCGCCTTGTGGGCGGTGGAGATCGTGACGTCGGCCGTAGTCTCGTCGGTCAGGGCGTCGACCGCGGCAATGATGGCCTGCGGGCCGTGGGCATCCACGACTTCCACGAAAGGCTGAAGGTCACGGCCAGCGAGATCGTAGGTCGCGTAGTCCTGCAACTCGCCCCAGGAGGAGAAGAGTGCCAGTTCCGGGTGGGATGTGCAGCGGCCTTCCTTGAGGTCCTGCGCGGCAAGAGCCAGTGCCGTCAGTGTCTGTCCACCACGGGTCAGAGCGACTCGTTGGCCGGCGGCGAGCAGACGCATCACCTCGGTCACGGCGCCGATGTTGGTCCGGCACAGCACGGCATCGGGGCTGGTGACCACGCCGACCTCAGTCGAGATCTCTTCGGTGCCCGTCAGCCGGATGGAGGCGTTCGCGAACGACAGCCATCGGTTTGCCTCCTCCGCCAGCGCCGGGCCGAAGCGGAAGGAACGGGTCAAGGTGAGATGGTTGGCGTCGAAGCCGGTCATCACGTCGCGGGCGCCGCGCCAGCCGTAGATGGCCTGAGCCGAGTCCCCGACCATGACCAACTGAGCGTGAGCACGTTGTGCGGTGAAGACCTGCTCCAGAACCGGGTTGGTGTCCTGCGCCTCGTCGAGGAAGAGGAAGTCGGCCTCGATCTTGGGGTCGGTCAGCGCCCACATCTTCAGGTAGTGGTCGTGTTCGAAGCGGACTACGCCGCGCTCGGGATTCTGCAGGTCGTGCCAGGCCCGCGCAGCGAACGGCAGAACAGCATCGGAGAGTTGCGTATGGTCTTCCGGTGCTTCAAGGCGGCGCAGAACCGGCACGTGGTGAGGCGCCAGCGCCCGGTCTGCCGAGTGGCAGAACCGGGTCACGGTACGCAGTACAGCCTGAGACAGCGTCCGGTGGCTGATCTCGTGATCACCGATACGGACGGAGGAGTTGACGCCGAGCGACTTTCCGATCCTCCATGCGGGCTGTCGCGGGCTGTTGAGGCGGAGGACGAAGCGGTGCCCGAGGGCAGCGAAGGCCGTGGCGTGGGCCGTCTTGCACTGCACAGAGTTCGGAAAACGGCTACTGGCATCGCGTGCGATGTCCTTGTTGAAGGCAAGGTAGCGGCCTCGGCGCTTTGTGCTCGTGGCGAGCATGCCGAGTGTGCTGGTCTTGCCTGTGCCGGCACCTGCCTGCAGCACCAGGTGATCGCCGCTACGGAAGGCGTCGACGGCATGGGCCTGTTCGTCGGTGGGGGTGTGCAACGGGAACTCCGCGGAGGTGGGCTATGGGGTGCGAAAGCTAGGAGGACGACTGCGGAGCAAGGCGCGCGCTGCACAGGCCAGTACGCCCTCAAGGCCGTGATGGGCAGGAAGGCCCTCTATCTGTGCTGCGAGTTGGCGAGCTCGATGGTTTCTGTCCTGTTCCAAGGCCGCCACAATGGTGCGGCCGAGGAGGTCTGCGGGCTTGCGACCGCAGTTTGCCGCGGTTCGACGAACCGTTGAGCACACATCCCAGGAGAGGGCGACATAGAGCAGGACCTGGCCGCTTGGGTCGAGGTAGTGGGTCGTCAGCGTGTCAATGGGTAGCAGGCGGTCGCGGTTATGAGGAAGCGACCGGACGGCCCGCCCGGGCGACTTGGCGCACCGAACCGTCGTGAGCCGTGTGGGTTCGGCGTTCGCCGCCAGGGGAAAGGCGCGGCAGGCTCGGCGAAGCTCTGCGAGAATGACGGATCTCGTCAGGAGGATCTCCACTGCGTACGGGTGCTTCATCGCCAGGCCGCCTCCGACTCACCGTTTCCGCGGCGCGGTTGACGCACGTGAGTCGGGAGACGTGGGTGCACGTAGGGGTGATGGACCGCCGGGTCGAACGGCTCCCAATCGGTCAGTGCGAGATCCGCCGACGTCGGGACGGCGGCATGGTGAGGGCATCGCTGTGTACGCCAGCGCAGCTGTTCCGCGTACAGCAGCGAGGAAAGGTCGTAGAGAGCCATTACCTCAGTGGGAAGGGCCAGCTGACCTTTGGCGGCCGTTGCGGGGGCCAGGATCCAGATGCCTTGAAGGCTGTCCGGGGCGAGCATTTTCGTGGAGCATCGGGTGCGATGCCGCGTCTGCGCGACGCACTGGATCTCGTCCAGGGGGCGGGCGGCGAGGTAGCGGACATACAGGATCTGGACGACGGGCCTGGCGGGTCGGCACGTGCCGTTGGACCGCGAGCGGCGGTCGACGTCCGTGGGCGGGACGAAAACACCGGCGTCAGTCAGGCGGCGCGTGTTCACAGCCAGCGACCGGCGTAGCCAGGTCAGAGCGGGGGTGATGTCACACGGGGCGTCGCGAGCGGGGCAGACGACGGCGTGGGTCAGCCGACACCAGGTGCTGCCGTCCCCGGCGGGATGGGCGAGGCCTGAGCTGACGTGCCAGCGGTATGCGGCGGGCATCTCGGCTGCGGGCAGTTCTTGCGGGTGCAGTGGCACGGGCCGGTCACGGCCCCGGTGGTACCACTCGACCGGGTTTCCGCACTCACGGCAACGAGCACGCTGTGCGCAGCGCAGAAGGCGGGTTGGGCTGTCGGGGTGGACGCGCAGGGACCGTCGCTGTTGGGAGGATGCGGGGCTGCCGTCCCAGTGCCGGGATGCGGATGAGGGGTGCATGCGCGAGAAGGTGCCAGCCAACACGCTGTCGAAGCACTGCCCTGGCTGGTGACGTCCGTCGAACGGCCGAATCCATGGCAACACCTGTTCGGATCATCGCTCAGACATTCGTGTCCGCCTACCCAATCGGGTGGTTGCCCGGCCGGCCGGGCCGACCAGTCAGCCGCCCGCCTGACGAGGTGGCTCGTGCCCCTGGCAGAGAGTGCCGAAGAGTTCGTCGAGGGGAGTGCTCAATGCGTGGGCCAGAGCGTGCCACGTCTTGAGAGTGCCGATAGTGCGCCCCTGCTCGATCTCGATCAGAGTCCTTCTGGCCAGGCCGCTTCGAGAGGCGAGCTCGTCGTAACTCCATCCCCGCGCCGCACGCAGCCGGGCGAGTTCCAGGCGCAGGGCCTCGAAGTCCGGGTCGGGCGGAAAGATCGTCACCCGACCATCCGACGGTGCAGACGCCTGCCCTGTCAGTGCATACCTCTGCCCTATTTCCGCCTTTCAGGTTCGTTCCGAGGGGCAGAGGTCTGCACTACCGTGTGCGGCCGACCCCAGCCCGCCAGAGGCCGGCGCGGAAACGGCAGGAGGAACTCGCGCGCCATGAGGCTCTGCTTCCCACAGTCAGATGTCCGGCGTACATGGACGGTTGAGCTCCTCCCCCAGCCCGGCGGGCCGGTACTCGTCTGTCAGCAATGTGCGCAGGGTGGGCAGCGGCTCACCGGCCCAGCTGCTCGATCAGAGGTCCTGGCGCATCTGGCGTCACACGCGCGCCGAGACCTGCTTCCTGCGCATCTGCGGACGTGCCAGTGCCACGAACGGGGCTGCGGCTGGCATCCCCGTCACCGTGGCTGCCACGGCCCGATCCGCCTTCTCCTGGCCCGTGACCACGGCGGACGGGCGTGGCGCCTCACCGATGCATGCACTGCGTGTGCGGCCGCCACGTCACAGGCCGCCGTCGTGCCCGAAACGATCCTGGCCGCTGCGGTCTCGTCGCGAGGACGGGCGAACACGCGCCGAAGACGCCACCCCAAAGGACCCGACAGCCGAACCCGGGTACAGGAGATGCTCAACTACCTTGCCGTCGCCCTGCCGGCCGCCACGGGGGCCGACGCCCGGTTGATCGCCTTGCAGTGCGCGCTGCGCATGAACAACGTGGCGCGCGTCCGCTTGCCCCTAGGGCTGCTGCGAAGCCTCCGCCTGGGATCTGCCTCAGAAGCGTGGCGCGAGCTGAGCGAAGCGGGATGGCTGCGGCCATTCATGTCCGACGGCGGCGTGATCACGGCTCAGATGCTCGACGCAGCCCTGCTCACACAGCACCCGGCTCGCCCCGACCGGCTTCAGGCCGCCGACTGGGCAGTGCGCTCCGCCTCCAGCATCCAAACAGATTCCGCGCCGCTTCCACGGCTGGCCGCTCTCGCACTGGCAGCGCACACCGTAGCCGGAGAGAACCAAGGAGCGGTATCAGCGGAGCAGATGGCGCGCGAATGCGGCTGCCGTATTACAGCACTGCCCGTGATTCTCAAGCACTTGGTGGCCGAGGAGGTCCTCGTCTCTTGGACGGGGACTGGGGAAGCGGGAGACTTGCGTTGGGAGCTGGTTTCCAATCGCGCCTGACTCGCATCGAAGGGGCAGGTCGGCGCCCGGCTCAGCTGCACACCATCAGGCGGTTTGGCCATCCCGGACTGAGGACGCCGGAGAAGGCTCACGGGCCACACACAGCTGCCTCCGCTGGTCCAGGATGTGCCCGAGTTGGAGCGGATCGCGCGCTTGCGGACTCGTTCCCGCGGAGCTCATCGCTGCGCTGGATCGGTTGGCCACATGCTCATCGCATGGCACGTTGCCTCCAGCTCAGGAGATCTGCACTGGGAACTGCTGCCGGATGCGTCGGTATCAGCAGACAGGCGGTCGATGTGGCGCCTGGGTTAACCCGGAGAGCAAAGGAAACACGGCCACCTCACGCTCGACGGCATCGACCTACCGCTGGAGTAGCAGTCGCTGCGGTCCGAACAGGCGTCATGGGGGCGGTATGGGCCCGCGGTCGTGGCTGCACAACGCGCACCCACCGGTGGACCGTTGTCTGCGCGAACGAGGGAACGCTGACCTGCTGACACGCGGCCTCTGTGGCTCGGGCGTCTCCTGTTCCCACGGTCGACGACGAACATGTCGAACAGCACTCAGTCGTACGGCACAAGCGCGACCGGGCAGTGCACGTGGTGGATCAGAGCGTGCCCGACCGGCCCCGTGTGCGGGCCGACCACGGCACAGCGCCTGCGGCTGCCCACGACGAGCGGCCCCGCACCGGCCGCGGCCCGGACGAGGACGTGCGCCAGCCACCCCTCGTGGAGCTCTTCCTTCACGACGGCGGTGGGTACTTCTCGGCCTCGCCCTGGCGCTGGAGGCCCATGAACAACGGGGCACGGGTCCGGATCGTCGAGCGGCGGCCTGATCCCTTCCGGCCCTCCCGGGCCGCCGCTTGACGTCAGCCCAGCAGTTGGTGCGCCCAGTCGCGTTGGATGTCGTCGCCGGAGCAGTCGAAGTCTCCGGTGTTTCTCCGGGGCGCCGATCGCGGGCGGTGCGCGCCCGAACGATGTCGACGTAGGGGTCCGAGTGGAAGCCTCGTGTGAGACCAGCACCGGGATACTGAGGGCGGCGAGCCAGTCGGTGAACATGCGGCTCAGGATGTCCTCATTGGCGTCGAAGGGGAGGTACGGGGCTCTGATGGGGGCCAGTGGCCCTCGAGCCCCGTGCCCCTGACAGGGGGGCGGCGTACAGGACCAGACGCCGCCACTCCTCCGTGCTTTCCAGGTACAGGAGGCCGGTTCTTGGCGCGGGCCAGGTAAGTGTGGATGTGCCGGCAGTTGCCTTGGCCAGTCACATGCCGCCGAGCACCCGTCGGGTCTCGGCGGCGATCTGCTGCGTCTCGCCGGTTGCGACCACGAGGACCGGGACACCTCTCACCGCCTGATCGATGCGTCGGTGGCCTTCCCGCATCAAATCTTCCAGTTCGGGGACGAGCAGCCCGCCTCGTACACCGAGAACAGTCAGGGCCGAGCAGATCTCCTCGCGTACCTCGGGTTGGTCTTCGCCGATCTCCCCGGTGAAGACCAGGGCGTCCAGCCGGTCCAGCGAGGCGGCCATCGAGGCGATGCCCCTGCGGCAGCTGAGTGTGAACGTCGCCAGCGCCAACGCGGCCGCGGCATCACCCTCCGCGCGGGCGCGCACCAGGTCCCGGGTGTCTCCCGAGGTACCGGAGAGGCCGAGCAGACCGGAATGCCGGTGGAGTGTGTCGTCCAATTCGTCCGTGCTCAGACCGTGCCGCCGCTGTAGCCACAGCAGCGCGCCGGGGTCGAGGCTGCCGCTGCGCCGACTCATCACCAGGCCTTCCAGCGGAGTGAGGCCCATGGTGGTGTCCACGCTGCGTCCGTTCCGCACGGCGCAGGCCGAGCAGCCGCCGCCCATGTGTACGAGCACGACCTGGAGGTTGTCGACGGGTCGGCCCAGGGCCTGCGCCGTCCTCTGCAGTGCCCACGAGTAGGAAAGCCCGTGGAAGCCGTACCGGCGCAGCTCGTATTCGGCTCGCCATCGCTCCGGCACGGCGTACGTGCTCGCCTGTGCCGGCAAATCCTTGTGAAAGACGGTGTCGAAGCAGGCGATATGAGGAACGTCGGGCAGGAGCTCTCGTGCGGCATCGACCACATGCAAGGCAGGGGTCACGTGCAACGGCGCGAGATCGGCGACGTCCGCCAGCAGAGCCCGTACGCGTGCGTCGATCAGCGTATGTCCAGTCAGGTGCGGGCCGCTGTGGACGATGCGGTGACCAACCGCCGTAGGAGTGGGCACCTCGCTGAGGAAGTTCCGCAGTTCCGCCGCCGCAGCAGGCCCCGGGGGCTCCGAGGCGTCTCGATCCGCCACCCGTTGACCGTCCGCCGCGAACAGAGCGATGTGAAGGCTCGAAGAGCCAGCATCGAGGACCAGTACGTGACCATCACGGCTCTCGTGGGAGCGGTCAGCACTCATCACACACCTCCAGTGCACTCGTGTCCCCCGGCACGGTGCGCCCGCCACGACGTGCGCCCCTGTGCTCAGGGTCGGCCTCGGTGCGGACCGGGTTGTACTCCGCCCGGCTCGGCAGTTCGGTGAAGAAGACGCTGGTGGCCCAGTCGCCGTCCTCCAGGCGGGTGCCGACGTTTCGGCCACGTCGGATAACGTCGACCTGCTCGTTCGCCGCCAGGGGCGCCGTCGGTGTCCGTCTGCCAGCGGATGCCCCTGGCGGTGCGGTGGCGCGGTTCCTCCCGCAGGCCGGAGGCAAGGTCCCGGGCCGCATCGGAGGGCAGACCCCGGGTCGGCGCCAGGACGGGCCGCAGGTTCCTGCCGTTCGTGTCCGCGTCGGGCTGCCTCACAACCCTTGTCCTGCCGCCTGGTAGGCCTCGGTGATGTCGCGCCTCGCCGCTTCCCCCAGGCTGCCACCACGGGGAGGGATCCGCTCGTCCACCCGTTCGGCAGCACGCCGCGCCTGCGGGACGGGGCACCCCTAGCATGCTGAATGTGCGACCCATTCTCCCGAAGCTCGAGGGCGGCCGGGTGCAGGGCCTCCTGCAGCTCATCGAGGACGGCATCCACCTCGTCGTCGCGGCGCTCCTCGTACTGCTCGCGGGGATCCTGACCGTCGGGGTCGTCCACGACGTCATCAGGTCGATCCAGGGGCCGTACCACGAGGAAACGGTCGTTCTCTCCGCCCTGGACAGCAGCCTGGTGCTGTTCATCGTGGCCGAGCTGCTCCACACCGTCCGCCTCACCATCAGGAACCGGACCCTCGACGCGGAGCCTTTCCTCGTCGTCGGCCTGATTGCCGGCATCCGCAGGGTGCTCATCGTGACGGCTGAGGCGGAGAAGTCCTTCCGGTGGAACGTCGAGGGGATCGAACTGCTCATCCTGGCGGGGCTGATCCTCGTGATGGCGACAGCGGTGTACGTGTGGCGGCGCTCGACGCGGCCGGGAGACTACTTCCCGCTCCAGGAGGCGCGGCGCTCCCCGCCGCCGACTTCGTCACCCACTCCGGTGCGCGGCTCCTGATCCGCCGCCCTCCGCCGCCGCGGCCGCCCGCACTCGCTGCTCCTCGCGAGCAGAGCCGACGTCCCGTTCCAAGGGTGTGCGGCTCACGGCCGTCGCGAGGTCCTCCAAGGCTTGCTTCTGCAGTTCCGCCTCGCGCCGCACGACCGGGCTCCGGTCCCCGGCGGCGCCCTCCCACGCGTGGAGCGCCTCCTCCATGCGCCCCCAGTCCGGATTCCTGTGCTCGCGCACGTCGGCTGCCGCCTGCGCGGTGTCCGCCTCCAGGGCCTCGGCGAACCGCTCCGCCTCGGGGACGACACGGCTGTCGGCCCGCGGGACGTGGCTCTCCATGAGCATCGCCGCGCGGCCGAACCCCTTGAGCGCCTCCTGCGCCTCCTGCGCCTCGCGCGACGTCAGCCCCCGGGGGCGGACTGGTTCCTGCCTTGCCCGGTCGTATGCCTCCTGCCAGGCGGCCCGTGCCTCCCTGCTCTCCAGCAGTGCCCTGCGCATGTCGGCATGATGCTCCCGGGTCGGTTCGGCGTAGTTGCGGAGCACCGCGGCCGCATAGCGGCCGTTGGCGGCGAGCCAGTCCGCAAGCCGGCCCGACAGCCGGGGCGTCTCCCATGCGGGGAACACCACGTACGCCAGCATTGCCAGGGCCCCGCCGAGCAGGGTGAGCACCACCCGCTCCGGGACTGTCTGCTCCCATGCCTGGCCGCCCATGCCGAGCAGGAAGACGACGTACGCGGCGGTGAAGCACTGGGAGTAGGCGTAGCCGGTACGGTTCAGCATGTACGACAGGCCCGCCGAGACCACTGCCAGCGCGCCGAACACATGGGCGTCCGGACCCAGGGCCCGCACCATCACGGTGGCGAGCGCGACCCCCGTCAGGGTCCCGGCGAGACGGGCCACCGCACGCGCGTACGTCCGGTGGAAGTCCGGCCGCATCACCATCACCGAGGCGATGGGCGCCCAGTAGCCGTGGCCCAGTGGGAGCCGGGCGGCGATCAGATAGCCGAGCGTGGCCACCGCCGCCAGGCGGACGGCGTGCCGGAACACGGGCGAGTCCCGGCGGAGCTCACGGCGGACCGCCCGGACGACGACCGGGACCAGCCGGAGCATTGTCGGGCGCACCAGGAACTGGGCGCCCGCGGGGCCGGGCGGCGTGGGCGTCCTCCCGCGCGCGCCGCCGCTCCCGGCGATCTCCAACGCCTCGCCGAGCAGTTCCACGAGCCGCTCGGCGGCCTGCCGCGCGGGGCCCTCCAGCGCCTCGTGCTCCTCGTCGACGCGCAGGACGTCCATGCTCCCGGGCCGCACCTCGGCGGGAGTGCCGCGGCGGATCGAACGGGCGGCCGCATCCAGAACGTCGGCGGCCGCGTCGAGCAACTCCCGCGCGCGGTCCCGCCCGGGTCCCTCCGCCGGGGCGCCCACGTCCGGGTCGGCGAGCGCGGCGACGACCGGCCGAATGCGCTCGGCGAGTCCCCGGGGCCCGTGCAGGACGGGGGGACGGGTGCGGGCCTGTGACGGCGTCACGGCGGCCGCGTCCCGGGCCGTCATCAACGGCTCCGGGTCGAACGGGGCGGTCGGGTCGTGCCGCAACCGGCGGGCGTAGTCCGCCACGGCGGCCAGGGCGTCGGCGAGCGCGTCACGATGCGCCCCCCAACGGCGGATCGGGAACAGCAGGATCAGCACGGCCTGCGTCACGCCCCCGAGCGCGATGACCCCGGCGTGCTCCAGGGCTCGCCCGACGCTCGTGGGCAGGGTGATGGTCACCAGCATGCTGCCGACCGTCGTCGCTGCGACGATCCCAGCGGTCGATCCGACGGCCCACGCCATTCCCGCGGCAAAGGCCCATACGGCCAGCAGCGGGAGGAACGTCACGAGTCGCCCCGCCGCCAGGTAGCCCACGAAGGTGCTGAGCGCCAAACCCGCGCCCGCGCCGAGCGCGACCACCTTGCGCGGACGCCAGCTGCGCTGGAAGGTGGCCCCACCCGCGGAGTAGGCACCGAGGGCGGCGGACGCGGCATACGCAGGGGAGACCAGCCACAGCGCCGGCCCGATGACGATCGCCACCCCAGCGGCCGTGCGCAGCGCGAGCAGGGGCTCCAGCCGCGTCTCCTCGATCGTGAGCCCGGATCGCACGACCTCCCCGAAGGCCCGCAGCCACGTCACGGATGTGAGCCTAGCCGGAACGCCCTGCCGGGTCGCGTCGGCCGCGCCGCCGCCTCCTGGCGGCGCCGCGCTCGGCGGACGCGCGATCCCGGGCCGACCTACACTCACAAACCGGCACCCTCGCGTACAGGGCGATCGATGACCACACCCCCCAGCGCCAGCTGTCAGCCCCAGCGGCCGCGACTCGACGTCGTCCACGTGGCCGATCCGGGATGGCCGACGGAAACCGCGAAGCGACTGAAGAAGGGTGACGGACCCGCCCTACCTGGACTGCGCCCGCCCCGTCATCGCCATGATCGGCCCGCAGGAGCACATCGCGCTGCTGTCGCTGCCCATGCTCAGCCTGATGCGCGCCGGCCACCGGCTGAGGGGAACGGCCCTCGGCGTGATCGGAGCGCTGATCCCGGAGTCCGGCAACGCCCTGCCACCCGGGTGGCTCCAGTACACCAGCGAGGCACCGCCACCGCGGCGTTCGGCCTCATGAGCAGCGACATCTGGGGTCACCCTTAACGTGGGGCCGCTCCGCGACACAGTGTTCGCCCTGCTGTCGATCCGCACGCCCGTCCGACCACCCGGGCAGTCGGACGCCTGGGCCTGGCAGGCCAATACAGGGAGGCAAATTGGGCCCGACATGCGCATGCGTTCGCGCGCCCCGTCGGCCAGGCTGAATGGCAAGCCCAGGGGCCGGGAGCCACCCCGGCGCCCGCAGCCGGAGGTTGCCGTCATGACCGTGATGTCCATCGCCAGGTTCGAAAGGTTCTTCCGGGCGGCCGCGGAGCTGGACGTCGACAAGAACGATCTCAAGCGCTACAGCGACTTCGTCGACGCCAAGCTCTACGATCTGCTGACCGTCGCCCAGGCCACTGCCAAGGCCAACGGGCGCGACATCATCCGGACCTGTGACCTACCGATCACGAAAGGCCTGCAGGAGAGCATTCACCACTTCCAGAAGATCAACCAGGAAGTAGAACTCAAACCGATCCTGGAACAGCTCGCCACCCACCCCGCTCTGGACCGCACGCCCGACGAGGAGACCGAGGCGGCCTATCCGGACATCATCGGCGGACTCAGCCTGGCCCTGGCTCAGAGCTTCAAGATCCTCCACCCCGACCTGAAAAACCCCCAGACCCAGCACTGGGACGAGGCCCGCGCTGTCTTCGACCTCCTGCTGTGAGTCGCGACCGGACCAGGCTTCCTCGGCTGCCGCAACGACCTGCTGGCTCGCCGCAGGCCCTCGTCCACGTCCAGGGCGCTACCGAAAGCGGGCATGGTCGGTGAGTCGGCCGAGACCGCGGCGGGCGCCCGCTGGCTGCTGGAGCAGATCGCTGTGCGGCTTGCGGGCATCCGCACGATCCCCCGACCGGCTGATGCGTCAGCCGATCCCGATGCCCGGCCGATACGCAAGGGCAAGCTCCAGCACCCAGGCTGATCGGCCCACAACTCGGATGTCGGAGAGCTCAGATTGTGGCGGCTCGATCTCGCGGGGATCATCGAAGGCATGGACAGGAACATGTCCGTCGGGTCCGGTGAGCGACTGCTGGAGGAACTGGTCAGAGCAGCCCAGCTGGCATCACCTGCGGAACTGCCCGCGGTCCTGAACCGGTATGCCGAGGCCATGGGTATGGGCAGGGCCGTTATCTATCTGGTCGACATCCAGCAAAGACTGCTGGTGCCGATTGTCGAAAGCGAGCCGGAACTGGAGCTCGACACTTCGCTGGCCGGATGGGCCTACCGCACCGACTCTCTCCGCGTGGAAGAAGTCCCCTCCGGCGGGCTGAACGTATGGCTGCCCCTGGCCGACGGAGCGGAGCGGCTGGGCGTCGTGGAGCTGAACATGAGCAGCCTGGACGGGCTCAAGCTGCGGCGCTGTCGAACGGCGGCGCTGCTCCTCGCACTGATCATCACATCCAAGCGCACCTACAGCGACACCATCGCGCAGCGCATGCGTACCAGGCCGATGCATCTGCCCACGGAGATGGTGAGGGCTTTTCTCCCTCCCCGGTCGATCGGCACCGGGCGGGTCGTTTCGACGGCGGTTCTGGAGCCTGCGTACGAACTGGGCGGCGATGCTTTCGACCATGCGTTCACCGAGGACGTTTTGCACGCCACGATCCTTGACGGTATGGGGCACGATCTGGCGTCCGGACTTGCCACCTCTGTCGCCATGGCAGGTTGCCGTAACGCCCGGCGCAGCGGGGCAGACCTGGACGAACTCGTGGGCACCGTGGACGAGGCGCTGGCGAAGTGGCTTCCGGAGCAGTTCTGCACGGGTGTCTTCACCCAGTTGCACATGCCCACCGGTGTGCTGCGCTGGTGCAACTGCGGCCATCCGCCTCCGTTGCTCATCCGTCGCCACCGCCTGCTCCACAACGCCTTGGAGCGGCCACCTGAGCCTCCTTTGGGTCTGCCCGCCAGTCTCGCCGGGACCGCCCGACAGGTGAACGACGTCAGCCTCGAACCCGGTGACCGAATACTGCTCTACTCAGACGGCGTCGTAGAGTCACGCGACGAGGCAGGCGAAGAGTTCGGCCTGGAGCGCTTCACCGACTACATCATCCGATCGACCGCAGCGGGGCAGAGCGCCCCGGAAGCGCTGCGCCTGCTCATCCACGCCATCCTCGAGCATCGGCACAACAAACTCAGCGACGACGCCACGATCTTGATGTTCGAGTGGCAGCCCCCTGATCCGTAACGGCAAGAGCCGCAGGGCGCAACTGGGCGCCGGTACTCCGAGGACGCAGACGCTGACGTCAGTGGATGCCGACACTCGGCAACCGCCCGCGACGTAGTGCTGGGACGGCCGGGGCGCCGCAGGCCTGCTCGGCGCGCTGGGCCGCGCTCCGGAGCCTGTGCAGCACGGCCCGAGGTGCCGCGTACGACTGCTTACGCCGTTCTGTGGGCCATTGAAAGGCCTCCTCGACGTCCTGGAGGAGTCGATTCGCCTTGTCCACCCTGGCGTCGAACGAGGAGAAACCTGTCTCAACCATTATTCGTTGGCCCTTCGTTCTGGGCGCCTCACGGGCTCAGTCCGCAAGGTCGGCCTTGCCGAACAGGACCGCGTAACTGGACGGGAGTTGGCTGATGATCTGATTCAGTTCTCCGCCGGTGACAGCGTCGGCAACCGTGGTCAGGACCGCGCTGGCGTCCCACTGCGCCGTACGCGGCCGGGCATGGGTGCGCTCGGCGACCCGGCGGTAGAACTCTTCGATCCCGAAGCTCTGCGCCCGCTGCGGCGTGGCATCGTCCAGAACCTGTCCCAGCGGGCCGGGCAGCTGGGATGCGAGGTCCTTGACCTCTCCCGGGCTGATCCGTTGGGCCAGCACTTCCAGTACGGCCTTGGTGACGTCCGCGGCTTCGTCCTGATCCTTGTATCCGCCTCGCTCGCGTACTTGGGCGAGGAATCCGTCGTATTTCATCGCTGCCTCCTTCTGCCCCGGTCACCGCTGGTCATAGGGGTCGTCCGGTGTGCTGTCGGGCCGGCCGCGTCCATGCGTCGGCGCGTAGCTGCCGTTGGCAAGACTCCTGGCCCTGGACTCCCGCTCGGACTCACGCAGGGCACGGCGGAAGCGTCCGGGGCCCCAGGAACGACCGCCCACAGCCTGTTCGAGTCGGTCGCGGCTTGTCGGGCCGGTTTCTTCGAGTGCGTGGGTGATCTGTTCGATCTCGTCGTCGAGGCGTTGTTCGGCCATGGCGGACGTACGGCTTGCCGTGCCCGCGGTGCCGGCCATCCCCGGCGAGTACATCCTGCTGCCCGGTCCGGTGCCCGGGCGGTAGCGGCGGGCTCCGGTGCGCTCCCGCTCCCGGCGGCGGGCGGTGCGGTCGGCGATCCGCTGTTCCCACTCGTGCGCGGCCTGCCGGACGTGCTCGGGCCGGAGGCGGTCTCGTGCGTCCTGCGGTGCGGGCTCGTTGCGCCAGTCTGCCTCGGCCTCCTCAGCGGTGAGTGGGCGGGCGATGTTCTCCAGGGACTGTTGTTCGGCCCGCACACCGAAGAAGACCTCGGCCACCCCGCCCAGCGCCATGGCTGCCGCTCCGACGAGGAAGCCGATGGCCACCACGTTGGCATCGCCAGTGTGAATCAAGTGGCCGAACAGCAGCGGGCCGGTGATTCCGCCCACGGCCGTGCCGATCGCGAAGAACAGCGAGATGGACAGCGCTCGGGTCTCCATGGGGAAGACCTCGCTCACCGTCAGGTAGGCCGAGCTCGCTCCCGCGGACGCCACGAAGAAGGTCAGCGAGACCAGCAGGAAGAACGACCAACTCGTCAGGGAGCCGTTGATCAGCAGGACGGCGAGGACGGCTGCCACGACCGCCGAGCCGAAGTAGGTGCCCGCGATCATCGGCTTTCTGCCAACGGTGTCGAACAGTCTGCCGAGAAGGAGTGGTCCGAGGAAGTTGGCGATCGCGAAGAGGACAAGGAAGTAAGGGATCGAGCCGGAGCCGATGTCGAAGAAGCCGTTCAGGATCGTGCCCAGGTCGAAGACGATCGCGTTGTACAGGAACGCCTGTCCGACGAAGAGCGCCAGACCGAGAACGGCGCGACGTGGATACCGCCGCAGAGCCACGCCGGCGATCTCCGTGAACGGGATGACGTCGCGCTGCCGTACGGTGACCGCCTCGCCCGGTTCCGGCAGCTCACGGCCGGTCTCCTGGTGCACCTCGGCCTCGATCCGGTCGACGATGCGTTCGGCCTCGTCTTCATGCCCGTGGATGAACAGCCAGCGCGGACTCTCCGGCACCTGGCGGCGTACCAGCATGATGCCCAGGCCCAGAACGCCGCCGAGGCCGAAGGCCAGCCGCCAGCCAAGGTCGGCTGCCAGCAGACTCTCGTTGAGAAGCAGCACGGCGACCAGGCTGCCGAGCGCCGCACCGACCCAGTAGCTGCCGTTGATGGCCAGATCCACCTGCCCGCGGTTGCGGGCCGGAATCAGCTCGTCGATAGCCGAGTTGATCGCGGCATACTCTCCGCCGATGCCCATACCGGTGATGAAGCGGGCGAGGTAGAGGTACCAGGCGTCGTGGGCGAACGCGGTCGCGACGGTGGCGAGTATGTAGATTCCGAGCGTGATCATGAACAGCTTCTTGCGCCCGTAGCGGTCGGTGAGCCTCCCGAACAGGAGAGCGCCCGCACATGCACCCGCCACGTAGACGGCTGCGGCAGTGCCTATGTCGGCGCTGGTCACGTTGATGCCGCTGCCCGGCTCGGTCATGCGGGCGGCAACCGCCCCGACGATCGTCACTTCGAGCCCGTCCAGAATCCAGACGGCTCCCAGACCGATGACGATCCGCCGATGAAATCGGGACCACGGCAGCCGGTCAAGCCGGGCGGGGACCTTGGTCGTGATGACACCGAACTCGGCGGTCCTGGTCATGCCATGCCTTCTCGTTCAGGGCCATGGGCTGTTGCCTGCAGACGAACAGAACAGGCCGGAATGGATCGGTCCGAATAGGGTGGTCTTCTGTGCTGCGTTGTCACCTTCTGGGACACCGTTTTCGCTTTCTCCACGAGGGCGACATGATGCTCTGGCACTGTGCCCGTAGGTGCGGATCAGAGGGGAGTAAGCGGTATCCGACGGCCCAGGACGCCGAGCGTTACGCGCGGGCATTCGACCGCGAGGACCAGGCGGACATGGGTCGGCGAGCACCGCTGGGTCTGCTCCCCCTTCGGGTCCTGCGCGCCTGGCGTCTGCGGCGCCGAAAGGAAGCCGGTGGGGAGCCGCGTGCCGCGGCTCCGCCGCCGTGAGGGGTTGTGAGTACGGGACGTCGTTCATGATCCGCCCCGGGGGTCGAGCCTCGTCGGCCCAGCCGCGGTGCCAGGTGGGTGCCTGGAACCGCGGCGTTCGCGTCTCAGCCGCTGCTCTCGGTGCTTTCACTCGTCTCGCTGATCTCGATGTGCCGGGGCTTTGCGACCTCGGCCTTGGGGACGGTGATGGCGAGCACCCCGTCCGACATCTGCGCATTGATCTTTTCGGTGTCGACCTCTCCGGGCAGCCGCAGCCGGTACTCGAAGGCTCCGGTGCGGCGGGTGCTCCGGCGCAGGACGCCTTTGCGTTCCTTCTCCTTGATTTCTCCGGTGACCACCAGCTCCTGGCCGTTGGCTTCGACGTTGATGTCCTTGCTCTTGACGCCGGGGAGTTCGATCTCGACGTGGAAGGCGTCGTCGGACTCCGTGACATCCGCCAGGGGTGTCCACGCGACTGCGGGCGCCACGCCTCCCACCGTAGATTCGATCAGTCCGCTCATCTCACTGAGCAGTTGGTCGAACTCCGTGAGCGGATTGCGTGCCCAGCCCATGGGCCTGGCCTGCATTGCGCCACCCCGGGGGCGCCGGACGGGCGTGGTCATTACCATCGCCTCCTTCTCCTTCTCGTGATCTCCTCGCCCGCTGGGTGTCATCCAAGCCAAGCGGACTCCTTCGGACGTGTGTGCGGGGAGCTGTCGGTGCCACCGGGCGCGGCCGTGTGGCCCAGGTAGCGGTGCACGAAGTGGATACTCATCGCGCCTTCTCCGACCGCGGAGGCCACACGCTTCACCGAGCCGCTGCGGACGTCGCCGGCGGCGAAGACGCCAGGCAGGCTGGTCTCCAACGTCAGGCAGTCGCGGCCCTGACTCTGCCACAGTCCGGGAACGGAGCACGCCTGCGCCTCCGCGCCGGTGAGCACGTAGCCGCGCGCGTCGAGGGCGAGCGCGCCGGACAGCCACTCGGTGTGAGGGTCTGCGCCGGTGAAGACGAACAGGGCCCGCACCGCGAGGTGGCGGTGCTCGCCCGCACGGTGGTCGACCACGGTGACCGCCTCCAGCGCCTTGTCGCCGAGTGCCTCGGTCACCTCGGTGCGCAGCAGCACGCGCACCCGCGGGTGGCGCTCGATCTGATCGATCAGGTAGCGGGACATGTGCGCCTCGAGGCTCGGCCCACGGACGAGCAGATACACCTGCGGTGCGTACCCGGCCAAGAAGAGCACAGCCTGGCCTGCGGAGTTGCCGCCGCCGACCACCGCCACCGGCTCGGTACGGCACTGCTGGGCCTCGTAGAGGGTCGCAGAGTAGTGGACGCTCGCGCCCTCCAACGGTTCGATGCCGGGCACATGTAGGCGGCGGTAGCGGGCGCCGGTTGCCAGGACGACGGTACGGGCGGTGATCTCGCTGCCGTCGGCGAAGCTGACGGCGTAGTGGCCGCCCCGCGGTTCGAGCCGGGCCGCCTCCGCTGGGACGCTGATCCGGGCGCCGAACTTGCCCGCCTGGAGCACAGCGCGCTCGGTGAGTTCGGCGCCGGAGATGCCGGAGGGGAAGCCGAAGCAGTTGTCGATGCGGGAGGACGTCCCGGCCTGGCCACCGGTGGCCATCGCCTCGACCACGGTCGTGCCGAGGCCCTCCGAGGCGGCGTTCACCGCGGCGGCGAGACCGGCCGGACCGGAGCCGACGATCAGGAGATCGCCGTGGCCGTTGCCCGACGGCAGGGGCGGCAGGCCGATGAACCGGGCCAGTTCGGCGTTGCTCGGATTGCGCAGCAAGGTCGTGTCCCGCCAGATCACCAGCGGCGTCTGCTCCGGACCGACCGCGAAGCGGCGCAGCAGCGCCTCGGCCTCCTCGTCCGTCTCCAGATCGATCCAACGGTGCGGCAGCCGGTTGCGGGCGGCGAACTCGCGCAGCCGCCGAGTGTCGGGTGAATAGCGCGAGCCGATGATGCGGAAACCGGCGCCCTGCCCGACGAGCAGAGCACGGCGGCCCAGGCAGGCGCGCAACACCACATCACCAAGGGTGGAGTCCCGGGTCACCAGGTCACGCAGCTGGTCCACGGACAGGGCGAGGATCTCGCCGGGGTCCCTGACCACGGCGGCGTAGAAGGCCACCTGTCCGTTCAGGAGGCCGAGTTCGCCGATGAAGCGGCCGGGGCCGTGCACGCGTAGCAGGTGTTCATCGGGCGTGCCGTAGCCCTCGACGATGGCGACCGAACCACTGAGGACGACGTAGAACGTCTCGCACCGCTGCCCCTCCCGGATCAGCACGTCACCGGCGTCGACGGCGTGCCGCCGGCCGTGCTGCGCCAGGCGGGCCATCTGGTCGTCCGACAGGCGGGGATAGGCGCCGAAGATGTCGGGCGTCTCGAAGGGGACGCTCTCCTCCGCCTCGTCCGGCACAGGCGCTGCGCCGGGCCGCGTCTCGTCGCCGGGCATCACACGAACGCCTCATGGACGAAGCACCACCGCCAGTCCTCGCCGGGCTCCAGCGACGCCACGATCGGATGGCCGTCGGCGGCGGCGTGACGGCGGGCGTGCCGGTTCGGCGAGGAATCGCAGCAGCCGACGTGGCCGCAGGTCAGGCAGAGCCTGAGGTGGACCCAGGGGGAATGCGTGGCCAGGCACTCCTCGCACCCCGGGGCACGCGGGGTGACGGGGCGTACCAGGGCGAGGTGGGGGTCGGTCCGTACGGTCATGGCCGATCACCCTTTCCCGGACGGTTCGCGGCCCGCGATCGACTGCTCCACCCACCGCCGTAGGGCAGGGGCAGGTGCGGCACCCGACTGCCGGGCGATGGTCTGTCCTTTGTCGAGGACCAGCAGCGTCGGTACCGCCTGGACCTCGAACCGCCGCGCCAGGCGCGGGTTCTTGTCGATGTCGACCTTGACCAGCTTGATCGTTCCCGCGAGATCGTCGGCTACCTTCTCCAGCGCGGGGCTCACCATGCGGCAGGGGCCGCACCAGGTGGCCCACAGGTCGACCACGACGGGGACGTCGGCCCGCTCGGCGACCTCGGTGAAGTCGTCGTCGCCCGCGTCCACCATCCACCGTAGGGGCTGCTTGCAGTGGCCGCACTTGGGTCGGCCCTCCGCGGCTGCGGGCACCCGGTTGGTGCGCCCGCAGTTCGGACAACTGACGGTTGTCGCCTGCATCGTGCTCATGCCGCCCGCGCTCCCTTCACGTCGTCGGGCTGGGCGTAGGTGACCACCAGCTCTCCGTGTTCGGCGTCGACGCGGACCGTCGCGCCGTCCTGGACGTCGCCGCGCAGCAGGGACCGCCCGACCAGCGTCTCGACCTCGTGGGAGATATAGCGGCGCAGTGGCCGGGCCCCGTACACCGGGTCGTAGCCCTGGTGGGCGATCACTTCCCGGGCAGCATCGGTGAGTTCGACGGTGATGCGACGTTCGGCGAGGCGGCGGCGCAGTTCGTCGAACTGCAGCTCCACGATGCGCTCGATCTGCCGCTCACCGAGCGGCTTGAACAGCACGATGTCGTCGACGCGGTTGAGGAACTCCGGGCGGAAGTGCCCGCGCAGCTCGCCCATCACCAGGGCGCGGGCGTCGGGCTTGATCTCACCCTCGGCGGTGGCGCCGTCGAGGAGGTGCTCGGAGCCGATGTTGGACGTCATGATGATCACAGTGTTGCGGAAGTCGACCGTGCGGCCCTGAGCGTCGGTGATGCGGCCGTCATCGAGGATCTGCAGCAGGGTGTTGAAGACATCGGTGTGCGCCTTCTCGATCTCGTCGAACAGCACAACCGAGTACGGCTTGCGGCGTACGGCCTCGGTGAGCTGGCCGCCTTCCTCGTAGCCGACGTATCCGGGCGGTGCGCCCATGAGCCGGCTGACGGTGTGACGCTCCTGGTACTCGCTCATGTCGAGGCGGACCATATTCTCCTCGGAGTCGAACAGGGCCCGGGCGAGGGTCTTGGCCAGTTCGGTCTTCCCGACGCCGGTGGGGCCGAGGAAGATGAACGAGCCGATGGGGCGGCGTGGGTCGCGGATGCCGGAGCGGGCGCGGATGATGGCGTCGGCGACGAGCTTGACGGCCTCGTCCTGGCCGATGACCCGCTCGCGCAGGATCTCGTCGAGGCGCAGCAGCTTCTCGCGTTCGCCCTCCTGGAGACGGGCGACGGGGATGCCGGTCCAGGCGGCGACGATCTCGGCGATCTCCTCCTCGGTGACGACCTCGCGCAGCAGCCGGTTCTGCCCTTGTTTGGTGGCCAGTTGCTCCTCCTCGGCCTTCAGCCGGCGCTCCAGGTCCTGGAGGCGGCCGTAGCGGAGTTCGGCGGCGCGGTTGAGGTCGTAGGCGCGTTCGGCCTCCTCGGCTTCGTGGCGGACCTGCTCCAGTTCCTGGCGCAGCTCCTGCACGCGGCGGATGGCCTGCCGTTCGGCCTCCCACTGAGCACGTTTGGCGTCGGCCTCGCCGCGCAGGTCGGCCAGTTCCTTGCGCAGTTCCTCCAGTCGGGCTTTGCTGGCGGGGTCGGTCTCCTTGGACAGGGCCGCTTCCTCGATCTCCAGGCGGGTGACGCGGCGGGTGATCTCGTCGAGTTCGGCGGGCATCGAGTCGATCTCGGTACGCAGCCGGGCGCACGCCTCGTCGACGAGGTCGATGGCCTTGTCGGGCAGGAACCGGTCGGTGATGTAGCGGTGACTGAGGGTGGCCGCGGAGACCAGTGCGGTGTCCTGGATCTTCACGCCGTGGAAGACCTCGAGGCGTTCGCGCAGTCCGCGCAGGATGGAGATGGTGTCCTCCACGCTCGGCTCGTCGACCAGGACCTGCTGGAAGCGGCGTTCGAGGGCGGCGTCCTTCTCGATGTGCTTGCGGTACTCGTCGAGGGTGGTGGCGCCGATCATGTGGAGTTCGCCGCGGGCGAGCATCGGCTTGAGCATGTTGCCCGCGTCCATGGCCCCTTCGGCGGCGCCCGCGCCTACGACGGTGTGCAGTTCGTCGACGAAGAGCAGGATGCGCCCTTGGGCGGCCTTCACCTCGGACAGCACGGCCTTGAGGCGTTCCTCGAACTCGCCGCGGTACTTGGCGCCGGCGACCAGGGAGCCCATGTCGAGGGCGAACACCGTCTTGTCGCGGAGTCCTTCGGGCACGTCGCCGCGGACGATGCGCTGGGCGAGGCCCTCGACGATGGCGGTCTTGCCGACGCCGGGGTCGCCGATGAGGACGGGGTTGTTCTTGGTCTTGCGGCTGAGGATCTGGGTGACGCGGCGGATCTCGGCGTCCCGGCCGATGACCGGGTCCAGCCGCCCGGACCGAGCCTCGAGGACGAGGTCGCGGCCGTACTTCTCGAGAGCCTCGTAGGCCACTTCGGGGTTGGCGGAGGTGACGCGCTGGTTGCCGCGGACCTGGGTGAGCGCGCTCAGGAACGAGTCCCTGGTGATGCCGGCCTGTTTGAGCAGGCGTCCGGCGGCGGTCGCCGAGCCCTCCTCGGCCAGGGCGAGCAGGAGGTGCTCCACGGACACGTACTCGTCCTTGAGGCGTTTGGCCTCCCGTTCGGCGGCATCGAGCAGGCGGGCGAGGCGCTGAGTGACGAAGACCTGGCCGGGTGCCGCGCCGGGGCCGGTGACCTTCGGGCGGCGGGAGAGTTCCTCGCGCACGGCAGCGCGCAGCTCCTTCGGCTCGGTGCCGGCCTGTTGCAGCAACCGCGGGATCAGACCGTTCTCCTGATCGAGAAGCGCGAGCAGCAGGTGTTCCCCGTCGACCTCGGTCTGCCCCATGCGGACGGCCGCGGTCTGGGCCGCCTGGAGGGCTTCCTGGGACTTCTGGGTGAGACGGTTCATGTCCATGGGGGTGTTTCACTCCTCGTGCCGGCGCGGCGCAGGGCGGCTTCGAGCAGGCTGATGCGGTCGAGCAGGTCCAGCACCAGGCCGATGGATGCGTAGTTGAGGCAGAGTCCGGAGCGCAGCCGCTGGATGCGGGCGAGGACCGCCGGGGCCGTGGGGTCGAACACCAAGTGCCCCGCGGCGTCGCGCTCGGCGTCGACCAGGCCGAGGGCGACGAACCGGCGGATCAGATCGGGGTGGAGGCCCGAGCGACGGGCCACGGCGTTCAGCGAGAGCCTGGGGACAGGCACGAGCGCGTACCGGACAGCCGCCGAGGCGGTGACGTCGGCGCCCGCCCGTACCGGACGGTCACCCACGCCGGCCCGGCCGATGCCTCCCGCTCCCGCGGGTCGGTCGTTCATTGCGTCCTCCTGGGGTCGAACGAGGAGGTGGCGGCGAGCTCCTCGAACAGTTCGCGCTCCCGGTCGCCGAGGGCGGGCGGCACCATGACACGGAGTTCGGCGTACAGGTCGCCGTTCGCACCTCGCGGGTTCGGCATGCCTTCGCCGCGCAGCCGCAGCCGCCGGCCGCTGGACGAGCCCGCGGGCACCGTCACCTTGGCCGTGCCGCCGCTGGGGGTGGGCACCGGCACGGTCGCGCCCAGGGCCGCCTCCCAGGGGGCGACCGGGACCTGTACGTGCACGTCGCGGCCGTCCAGCCGGAACCGGGGGTGGGGCTGGATACGCACCCGCAGGTACAGGTCGCCCGCGGGGGCGTCACCACTGCCCCGGCCGCCCTCACCCGCCAGCCGGATGCGCTGCCCGTCGATGACACCCGGCGGCACGTCGACCTCGTACCGCCGCGGCTGCCCCGTGGGACCGGTGAGCGTGACGGTGCGACGGCCGCCTCGGTACGCCTCCTCGACGGTGAGCGGCAGTTCGGCCTCCTGGTCCGCTCCGGGCACGCCGCCTCGGGCGGCGCCGGCTCCGAACATGGAGCCGAGCAGGTCCTCGATGTCGATACCCTCCGCCCCGAAGTCGCCGCCGAAGCCGGTGGTGTACCGGACACGGGGGCCGCCCGCGCCCGCGGTCCTCCGAGCGCGGAAGCCGCCGCCCGCTCCGGCCGCGACCCGTTCATCGAAGTCCTCGGGGATCTTGCGGAAGTCCTCGCCGAAGCGGTCGTAACGGGCCCGGGTCTTCGGGTCCGACAGGACGCTGTATGCCTCGTTGAGGTCCTTGAAACGCTCCTCCGCCCCGGGGTCCTTGTTGACGTCGGGGTGGTACTTGCGGGCGAGCTTGCGATAGGCCTGCTGGATCTCGTCCTGGCTCGCGGTCCGCGACACGCCCAGCACCTCGTAGAAGTCCCGTGCCATGACCGGTCACTCCCGCTTCGCGACCGTCACGGCGGCGGGCCTGAGCTGCCGTTCGCCGTCCCCGTAGCCGGGGCGCAACACCTCGACGACGGTTCCCGGTGAGGCGTCGGGGTCCTGGACGACGCCGACCACCTCGTGCCGGGCCGGGTCGAAGGCGACGCCGGTCTCCGCGTGCCGCGGGTAGCCGAGCAGTTCGAGGACGTTCACCGCCTGGTCGCGGACCGCCCGGACGCCCTCCACGATCGCACCCGGATCGGCGCCGGCATGGGTCAGAGCGAGCTCGAGGTTGTCCAGGACGGGCAGGAAGGCGGCCGCCGTGCGGGAACGCTCGACCGTCCGCTCCCGCTCCAGTTCCCTGGCGTGGCGCTTGCGAAGGTTGTCGAGGTCGGCGAGCGCGCGCCGCCAGCGGTCCTCCAGTTCCTGGATCGCTGTCGTGTACTCGTCCTCGGCAGGCGCGGGGCCGGCGGCGTCGGGTCCCGGTTCGTCGTTCGCCGCTTCCGGCCGGAGCGGCGGACCCGGTTGCGGCAAATCCCCACGAGGAGGGCGTACGGCGCCTTCCGGGACTGGTTCGACCGGCTCCGACGCGGCCCGGTCGGGTTCCTGCGGACGGCTGGACATGGCGCGCCTCAGTCCTTGTCGAACTCGGCATCGATGACGTCGTCGTCACCGCCGCCGCCCGGGCCACCGGTCGCGCCGCCCCCGGTGGTGTCCTGGCCGGGACCGCCTGTGGTAGCGGCGCCCTGATGGGCCGCCAGCCCGGCGAGCACCTGCTGGAGTTCGGAGGTCAGGGGCCGCACGCGCTCCACACCCGCCTCTTCCTTAACCGCCGCCCGGGCGTCGGACACGAGCATCTCAGCGCGTGCCTTCTCGTGCGCGGGCGCTGCGTCGCCCAGTTCAGCGAGTCGCTTCTCGACCTGGTAGGCCACGGCGTCGAGCTCGTTACGGGCGTCGACGGCCTCGCGGAGTGCCTGGTCCTGGCCTCGGTTGCGCTCGGCCTCCTGGACCATGCGTTCGACCTCACTGCGGTCCAGGTTGGAGCTCTCGCTGATGGTGATGCCCTGTTCCTTGCCGGTGTCCCGGTCACGTGCCTTGACGTTGAGGATGCCGTTGGCGTCGATGTCGAAGGTGACCTCGATCTGCGGTTCGCCCCGCGGCGCCGGGCGGATGTCGGTGAGCTGGAACCGGCCGAGCACCCGGTTGTCAGCGGCCCGTTCGCGCTCGCCCTGGAGGACGACGATGTCGACGGCGGGCTGGTTGTCCTCGGCGGTGGAGAAGGTTTCGGTACGACGGACGGGGATGGTGGTGTTCCGCTCGATGATCTTCGTCATCACGCCACCGCGTGTCTCCACACCCAGCGACAGGGGTGTGACGTCGAGCAGCAGAACGTCCTTGACCTCGCCCTTGAGCACCCCGGCCTGGATCGCGGCGCCCAGGGCCACGACCTCATCGGGATTGACGCTCATGTTGGGTTCCTTGCCGCCGGTCAGCCGACGCACGAGGGCCTGAACCGCCGGGATACGTGTGGAACCGCCGACGAGGATGACCTCGTCGATGTCGCTCTCGCCGACCTTGGCGTCGGCCATGGCCTGCTCGACCGGTCCCAGGCACCGCTCCACCAGGTCGCTGGTGATCTGCTCGAACGTGGACCGCATGATCGAGTCGGTGAGATGCTTGGGGCCCGACGCGTCGGCGGTGATGAACGGCAGGCTCACCTGCGTCTGCGTCACCGAACTGAGCTCGGTCTTGGCCTTCTCCGCCGCCTCGAACAGACGTTGCAGCGCCTGCGGGTCCTTGCGCAGGTCGATGCCGTTCTCCTTCTGGAAGTCGTCCGCGAGGTAATCCACCAGACGCCGGTCGAAGTCGTCGCCGCCCAGGTGGCTGTCCCCGGCGGTGGAGCGCACCTCCACAACGCCATCGCCCACGTCGAGGATGCTCACGTCGAAGGTGCCGCCGCCCAGGTCGAAGACGAGGACGGTCTCGTGCTGCTTCTTGTCCATGCCGTACGCGAGGGCAGCCGCCGTCGGCTCGTTGATGATCCGCAGCACCTCCAGTCCCGCGATCCGTCCGGCGTCCTTGGTGGCGGTGCGCTGAGCGTCATTGAAGTAGGCGGGCACCGTGATGACCGCCTCGGTGACCCGCTCCCCCAGCTGCTTGGAAGCGTCGTCGGCGAGTTTCCGCAGCACCTGGGCGCTGATCTCCTCAGGCGCGTACTGCTTGTCGCGCACCTTGAAACGGGCCGCCCCGCCGTCGCCCTCGACGACGTCGTACGCCACCGCCCTGGCCTCGTCGGAGATCTCGTCGAAATGCCGGCCGATGAACCGCTTGGCCGAGTAGATGGTGCCCTTGGGGTTGAGGATCGCCTGGCGCCGGGCCAGCTGGCCCACCAGACGTTCCCCGGTGTCGGTGAAGGCCACTACGGACGGTGTCGTGCGGTTGCCCTCGCTGTTGGGCACGACGGACGGCTCGCCGCCCTCCCACACGGCGATCACCGAGTTGGTGGTGCCCAGGTCGATGCCCACTGCCTTGGCCATGAGGAACTCCTTCCGCGGCGGTCGACCTCCGTCGGCGACCGTTCATCCTCCGGGCCCTGTCCACCCGGCTTCGAAACTCGTTCAGCTGGGGGCGGGGTCGCTCCGCGGGCGGCCGCCCCTGGAGGAGACGCTCTCCGTGTTCGCGCCGGCCCCGCTGCCCAGCCCGGCGACCAGCCGGACGGCCTCATCGGCGACGTCCTCGTCCACCACGACGTCGTACCGGCTGGGCTCCATCGAGCGGACCGAGGCGAAGTCCCGGCGGCCGCCCTGAGCCGCGTGCAACAGCACGCCGAGCAGCGCACCGACGACCGCTCCGAAGATCAGCCCGTACAGGGCGAGGAGCAGACCGGAGACGACCGGATTCAGCCAGTTCAGCAGCCCGAAGATCCAGCCGACGAGTACGCCGGGCAGCGCTCCGGTGGCTGCGCCGTGGAGGGCGGCCTCGCCGTACCCCATTCGACCGATCACCTGTTCGACCAGGCGCATGTCCCGACCGATGATCGCCACCTTCTGAACGGGAAAGCCCTGGTCGGCGAGGTGATCGACGGCACGTTCGGCTTCCTGGTACGTCGCGTACGAGGCAACGGCCCTGTGGGCCTGCTCGGTCATCGCCACTCCTTCCGCCAGCGGACCGCCGAGCGGTCCCGACACGCCCAGAGTGGCTGTTCGCCGGGTCACCCCGCCTGCGCCCAGCGGGTCGAAAAGCGGCACCGGCGGTCGGTCTGCGAGGACAGGAGGCGGGACGACGATTCGGATTCGCGGCGGGATACCTCACGGTTCGGCCCGGCCTGAGGTAGCGGGGCTCACGGATGTTCCGACGCAAGGGACTTTCCCCCCGCTTCGACGCTCAAGAGGCGGGCGGCACCCGGGACACCACCGTGCCCGCGGACGAGCAGCGGAACGGCCCCACCCGAACGGCCGCCCCGCTCGGGGCGCACCTCACGGGCTGATGGCACTGTGCCACACACCTTCGACGGCGCGGACGAGCGCGAGACCTCGGTCTTGCCCTGTGCAGGTCGCTGCCCTCGGGCCGTACCGCGCCGGATATTCTCCCGGGGCCATCTGCGCCTGGCGGTGTCGTCCTGGTTCCCACCCGGGACGCAGGACTCCTTCCTCCTCTCCAGGCTGGTACGGCGCACCGCGGCGATCCTGTCCCTGGGCATGGCGACATTCGACGCGGCAGCGCGACGCTGCGGACCGGCGGCCGTACGGAGGCGACCGTCCCGGCTGACCGGCCCGCGGGGTGGAGGTGGGCCCAGCGGGCCCACCTCCACCGTGCACCGCTTGCTCATCTGCTGCCCCGGCTCCCGCAACCGGACCACCTACAGCTCGCCGTTCGCTACAACCCCCGCCTGCAGTGAAGCAGCCGAGGTCGGCGGCGACTGGTACGACAGCTTCGTACTGCCCACCGGCGTCCGGGGCGTGCTGCACGGCCAGCGGCATGGCGGTCGGGGATCCGGCGTAGCGGCCGGTGTCACGAGCGGGCGGCCGCGGCAGCACCTGCGCCAGCAGCAGTTCGCCAGATCTCCGTGACTGCGTTGACCTCCTGGAAGAACGCGTCGAGGTCCTGCGGGGGTAGGCGGGGACCGGGAGGGTGCCGAGGCCGATCAGGTGTCGCGCCAGTTCGGGGTGGTCTCGTGGGTGAGGCGTCGGCTTATGAGGTCGGTCATTGCGACGTGGATCATGGCTTCGGAGCGGTGGGGGTGGGTTTCGTAGTCGCGGGTGAGGCGGCGCTGGTGCATGAGCCGCCCGAAGGTCCGCTCGACCACCCAGCACCGGGGAATCACCTTGAAGCCTTTGACTCCGGGGTCGCGCTGGACGACTTCGACATCGATGCAGGGCGGGCGCCGTGGTCGATGGCCTTGGTGTGATAGCCGGGGTCGGCCCACGCCTTGGTCGCGCGAGGGCTTGTCGCGGCGATCTGTGAGTGCAGGTGGATGCCGCCGGCGTTGTCGGAGACGCTGGCGGCGGTCACCCGGACTGCCAGGAGCATTCCGAGGCGTCGACACCGTGGTGGCGCTTGCGGCCTGCGATTTTCTTGCCGGCGTCGATCGCCTGGTCGGCTGCGTGCACGTTGGCAGAGGTCTTGATGCTCTGCGCGTCCAGCACGCATGCGCTCGGCTCGGCGACCTGGCCCTCGGCCTCGCGCACGAGGCGCCGCAGAAGGCCGTTGAGCTGGCCGAAGACGCCTTCCTCCTGCCAGGCGGCGAAGTAGCCGTAGACCGTCTCCCACGGCGGGAAGTCGTGCGGCAGGTAGCGCCAGGGGATCCCGGTGCGGTCGACGTAGAGGATGGCGTCCATGATGCGGCGCAGGTCGTGCTCGGGCAGGCGGCCGATGTCCAGATCCTTGCCTCTTCGCTCGGCCCGCCAGGCGGTGAGCGTGGGTCCGATCAACTCCCAGCGGGCATCGGACAGGTCGCTCGGATACGGGCGATGTCGCTTCATGTTGCGGTAGTACCGTCGGGCATCACTTGCCCCCAGGGCGCAAACGGCCTCAACCGGGGGCGCGTAGGGATCAGACAGGAGCGAGTCGAACGAAACGGACGGGGGACGTGGCCTCACCGGTCGCACAGCACGCATCGGACACTACGGCCTCAGCAGCCTCGCACCCACTCGCCATCCGAAGCCATGTTGATGCATTCGCATTCTCCCTGTGTGAGGAACCAGCGCTGGACAGCGTCGGTGCCGACGACCTGGCAAACGGCCGATGGTGCGGGCGCTGTCCGGCCGCGGATCGCCTCTCTGGACGATGCTGGATTGCCGTTCGCACGCTGAGGCCGCAGACGGTTCCTCCACGGCCTGAGAGAGGAGGATGGACGTGAGCGACGAAGGAGGCCCGTCATGAAATCCGGAGCCCCTGATTACGACGCCTGGTACTCGCGCACGCCCTCGCAGGCCGAGGGCGAGCGGGACGAGACGGGCGAGCGTACCGCAACGGAACAGCACCCCGACGTCCCCCGGAGCGAGCCATCCCAGGCGGAGGGCGAGCGGGGCGACGACGCCTAGCGGCACTGGACGCCCCGTCGCCGGGGGCCGGGTGTGGGTGCACTTTTTCCGGCGCTGTCACCGGTTCCCGGCCCGCCTGCCGTCCAGCAGTCCGTGCAGGTGCGCGGCGGCGTTCTCGATGTCCGCGTATTTCTGCTGTCCGGCGCGTACCTCGGCAGAGAGCACACCGCAGCGGTGGACGCGCTCGAAATCGCCGTAGGGGAACTTGTACCGGCCCTTGGTCTCCTCTCCCATCTCGTCGTCGATGCCCAGGTACCACCTGGCGTATTCGTTGAATCCGTGCTCCTCGAGGTAGCCATTTTCGTCCGCTGCCGAAGGCTGGTGCTCGCTCCACTCGTCCCGGTCGTCCAGGACGATCCGGCCCTCTTCGGTCAGTTTCTTTGCGTGGTTGAACGCCCTCGCGTTCAGTTTCACCGTCATGCCGTTTACCGCCCTATCGACAGTCGTGTTCAGATGTCGGCTGCTGCCGCCCGGATATCCTGTCGAGCCTGCCCCATCAGCTCGTTCAAGTCGCCGACGTCAGGAGTGAGTTCCCGCGCGCGGGGCGCGATCTGCTGCAGCCATGCCGCAGTGGCCAGGGCCAGTTCGACGGCCTCCCGAGTCCGCTCCTCGCCGAGCAGTTCCTCGACCTGGAAGGAGCAGTTCCTCGACCTGGAAAAGCAATGCTCGCGAGCGTGTCGTCATCGGTGGCGGGCACCAAGTAGGGCTCCAGGCCCGGCGGATACGGTGTCCGCTCCCGGTACTCACGCATCGCGGTCACGACCGCGGGCACCGCGCTGTACTTGTCGAGGAGGCCCATGAAGACGTACAGGCGGGCCACCAGCCGTGGCAGGCCGGGGTGCCGGTCCAGCCAGGCTATCAGCTCGCGCTGGTCACCGACGTGGTCCATGATCTGCGACATCTCCTCTGCGACCCGGTTGGGCCAGGTCCAGTGGAAGGGCAGCAGCCGCGCCACCTGATGGGCGAGCGCCGCCTCGCCGCCGAGGGCGACGACATCGTCCTCCCCGGCGGACTCGAACATCAAAGTGGCGCGCGTCGACAGTTCGAACACCGCACCCAACTGCTCCGGTGCCGTCTCGCGAGAGGCCGGATTCCTGACCCATGCGCCGTGCATTGCCGACCTTCCGAGAACCGCCCGCTCGTCCGCGGTGACTCAGCCCGCTGGGTCGATTCCGACCGCGCGATTTGGTCACCGTGCACCGATGCCGATCGCATAGCCAGCGCGCAGCATGGCATTCGTCGACGGCCGAGTACTCACGCCGATGCCGGCCCCGGTGAGTTCATCCCGGCCCGCAACCGACGGACGGGTCAGCCTGACCATCAACGGCAGCTACTGGGTCGGGGCCGCCGTACGGAGCCTCGGCGCTTCGTCCTGCTGAACACCGCCTGGTTTCCCGCGGACGTCGGCTGGCGGGTGGCCTTCGGCAACGGCGGCTCCCTCGGACTGAGCACGAGCGGGCGGTGCCCGCCGGTACCGGCCAGGTCCCGGCGGTCCGCCGTACGCCCCGGGGGTGGCCGGCCCCGGTGGTCCGACCAGCCGCACGGCCGTCATGGCCGACCGGTCGCACAAGGAGGAGATCGACGAGGTGGCGCCGGCACTCGAACGGTACGGGCCGCTCGGCCGACAGGCGCTTGAACAGGCCGTCAGGGGGCGCGCCTGGGGCCTTGGCCGCTTCCGCACCGCTCTGAAGGACACGGTCGAGGAGTCCCGGGCGCAGCGGCTGTCCTCCGGTGCCTATACCCGGCCGGCCCGCGCCGGCCGCTGACGGGAGGGATGTGGAAGATGTCCGACGGTACGGCCACAAGGCCCGCGGCGTTCGTCTTCGACCTGGACGGGACACTCGTCGACAGCGTCTACCAGCACGTCATCGCCTGGCAGCAGGCGTTGAGCGAGATGGGCATCGGCCTTGCGATCTGGCGGATCCACCGGAGGATCGGGATGAGCGGTGGCCTGCTCGTCCAGGCCATGATGCGCGAGACCGGCGTACGGCTGACGCCGAAGGAGGCCGATGAACTGCAGAACGCCCATCACCGCCACTTCGAAGGCTGGACGAACGCCATCCGGCCGCTGCCCGGGGCCGCTGAGCTTCTCCGGACGCTGACGGACTGCGGCGTCCCCTGGACGATCGCCACCAGCGCCCGCCGGGACGACGCCGCACCCATGCTCGCCAGACTCGCCGTGCCGCCTGACGTGCCGACGGTCACCCGCGAGGAAGTCAGCCGCGCCAAACCTGACCCCGATCTGTTCCTGGAGGGCGCGGCGCGACTCGGAATTCCCGCCCGCGACTGTGTCGTCGTCGGAGACAGCGTGTGGGATCTGCTGGCTGCGCGGCGGGCGGAGGCACTCGGAGTGGGGTTGCTGTCCGGAGGATACGGGCAGGACGAACTGGAGCGGGCCCAGGCGTTCCGGGTGTACGCCGACCCCCTCGACCTGCTGGGGCACATCGACGAACTCGGCGTCCGGGACGCGCACGGCGCCTGAGCGCGACGTACCCGTCCCTGGGCGGTCCGGCACCCGAAGTCAGGCGGCGGCGAATGTGTTCGATTCGCTGTCCATGGGGCGTTCCGGTGTCTGCATGCCGTGCGGGGCGGATCAGGACTGGTCGAGTTCGTCCTGGACCGACGGCTTGGGGGACGTCACGCAGGTGCTGCGATTGGCCGGGGCGGCCGCTGTGCCGGGCCTGCTCCGCGCGCTGCGTCGCGCTCAGGTCCAGGTCGGATGCCGGGTCGACGCGCACCGACCTGGCCATTATCCCGGTTGCCGTACTCGTCCGGGGGAACGGCGTGAAGCGCCTTGACCACTTCCTCGGGCGCTCCGGCATTCTCGGCGGCCTTGACCAGTTCCTCTTTGCCGGCAGGGAAGTCGACGTCCTGCAGCGCGTCCAGCACGTCCCGTACGCTTGTGGAAGACATATCT
Source organism: Streptomyces sp. NPDC028331 (assembly GCF_055565775.1). Taxonomy (NCBI): domain Bacteria; kingdom Bacillati; phylum Actinomycetota; class Actinomycetes; order Kitasatosporales; family Streptomycetaceae; genus Streptomyces; species Streptomyces sp. NPDC028331. The sequence continues at coordinate 354,776 of NZ_JBVHTR010000007.1, forward strand.
CCTCCTCAGTTTTTGCCCCGAGGTACTTCGTACTCGTGCCCTATCTGTGGCATTCCCGGCAAAACCGGCTGCTGGCGATGTTGAAGCATTCCGGAAAATCCTGTGCCCGACGCCCGAATCCAGGGGAGATCACAATGCCCGGCAATATCGAACGTGCCGCCCTGCGCACCGCGGCTCAGGCCGCCGAGCAGATCCTGGCGAACGCCACCGAGCAGGCCGAGCGGCAGCACCCGCAGGACCCGTACGCCCAGCGCGTGGCCGAGGTCGGGATGCTCACCGGTGCGTTGAGGGTCCTGCTAGACGCGGTGCGCCCCTTTACCGAGGAAGGTGAAGAAGGCGGGCAGTGACCCGCGCTTTCGGCACCGGCCGCGAGGTCCGCGTCGGCATTTCGATCGCCGTTTGGGGCAGTTCATGCGCGGTACCTGTGATGGGTTGCAGGATTGGAGGCGCCAAGGACAGCGACGAATTTGTCCGGCTCGTCAGCTGGGCGGGCCCACGTGCCCTAGGGGCAGGCTAAGGAGCTGAGCGGGGCCACGATGCTGACGCTGGCCGAGCGGATCACCGGCGGCGAGGCCAGGCACTTGGCCGGCGTCCTGCCCGCCGAGATCGCCCCGCCCCTGGTCCCACCGGAGGATGTCGCCCAGAAATTCGGCGTTGCCGAGTTCGTCCGGTGAGTGAGTGAGTGAGTGAGCGTGCGGGCGCCGATGAGGCCGTGGCGCGCAGGGGCGTTGCGGCGCTTTTCATGACTCTGGGAGAGGCCGTCCCCGCCCCGGCACGGAGTTCCAGGACGTGATGTTGCAACTGCCGAACGAGTTCCAGAACATCTAGCGTCGGACATCCCCGCGCCCGAATACGGCTGCGCGCACGCCATGAGAATCGCTCGCAGCGCTTGTTTGACATCCACCTGGCTGGTGGGAGGCTGGAAGAAGCGGTTGCGCGGCATGTGCGCTGCCCGGTACTGCATTCGAGGGCCCGGCGGACGTGGCTGGCCTCTGGTCCGTGGCTGGCTTTTGGCCATGCCTGTCAGGTGTTATGAGGCGGATTCCATGGAATCACGGCCAGTGCCATCGCCGACCGGGGAGTTCATCCGGCACCAGCGGCTCACCGATCCCCACACCCGAAGACTACCGAACAAGCCAAATAACTCAGCTTATTAGGCCCGGACTTCCGTGTCCGCACCGAGGTCATTGCCCCGGACGAGGATGTGGACCCTGGACGCGTGGTTCGCAGGAACAGCGCCGCCTGCCCGGCGGAGTTCCCGCCGCCGACCACGGCGACCGGATCCGCCCGGCAGAGACTGGCATCGTGGACCGTCGCCGCTAGACGCTGATGCCCTCCAGACGGTCGATGCCGGGCACCGCGAGCGAGCGCGCACCACACGCCCGAGCCGAGCACCACGGGCCCGCCCGGATCCGGAACCCGTCTGTGAAGGTGACCTCGTACTCGTCGTCCTGCGGGGTGAGCCCGCTGACCTGGGCGGCACCATGAGGTGGGCACCGAACTTGTGGGCCTTGAGTACCGCGCGTTCGGTGAGCTCGCCCCCGGAGACGCCCGAGGGGAAGCCAAGGTAGTTCTCGATGCGGGACGAGATGCCGGCCTGGCCTCCGGTTGCCACGGGGGCGACGGTCACCGTGGTCAGGCTGGCGCAGGCACCGCACACGGCGGCGGCAAGTCCCGTGGGGCCCGCACCTACCACCATTACGTCCCACCGCCCGGCCTTCGGCGAGGGGCATCTGGAAGGGCGAGCGGGTGCTGCGCAATCCGAGAAACGCCGAACTCTCCCGCTCATCGGGCTGCGCGCCTACAGGAGTCTCCTCGGGACGGATGGCCAATCGACGCGGCAGCGCCTCCGCCTCTTTGCCTCCTCCAGATCCACCCAGCGATGGGGCAGCCGGTTGCGAGCGGCGTACTTACGTAGCCGCAGCGTGTCCGGTGATTAACACGAGCACAGGGTCCGGAAGCCGTCACCGAGACCGATGAGCAGATACCTGCGGCCCAGGTGAGCGCGGAGGATCACGTCGCCGAGGACAGGACGCGGCCGCCAGAGCGCGCTGCCACTCCACCGGTACGGCCACGATCTTGCCCACCTCGCGCACCACGGCGGTATCGAACGCCGCCTTGCCCAGCAGCCCGAATTCACCCGGGAACTTGCCGAGTCCGTGCAGTGTCACGGTCCCGCTGAGGATCGCTAGGAACTCCTGGAACGGCTCGCGCTCGCGGTGCAGCACCTCGCCCTCGGTGGTCCTGCGGCGCTCACCGTGCCCGGTCAGGTCCTGGAGCTGCTCCGGTGTCAGACGCGGGAACGCCCCGCACCGGTCCAGTGTCTCGCGGATCGCACCATGCCTGTGCTCGGCCGTGCTCATCAGACCAGGGCCTCGTGGACGTAGCACCAGCGTCAGTCCTCTCCTGGCTGGAAGGACTGCACGACAGGGTGACCTGCGTTTCCCGCGTGCCGCCTGGCGTGCGGTGGCTGCTCAGCCACGCCCCACGATGGTTTCCTCCATTCCCATGTCGAACAGGACCAGGGTCGGCACGACCATCGCCCGAAACTGGTGCGCGAACGCCGGCGCCGGTCGATGTCGACCTTGAGCTCGCAGGCGGGCTGGTGTTCGGGTCACCGAATTCAGCTCTGTCTTGACCTTGTCCGGAGCCGCGAACTTTCTTGTGCCCCGTGGCACACCCTCTTTCCTGGTCGGCGGTTCGGGTGCCGTCGACCGGCTACGGCAATACGGAGGCCAGCGAGTTCGGAAGACCGGATTTGAGGTGGTCCCACTCGCCTTCGCTGACGTGGCGTTCCAGAGCCTCCAGCACGGTGCGAACGACTCGTTCGATGCCGCCGCCGACCGAGTAGGGAAAGTCGTCCCGGACGCGCTGGAGGAATTCCTCGCCGCTCAGCTTCACTGGTGTCTCGGACGGCTTCCATCCGTCGTAGTAGACGCCGCGGATCAGGGTCGGGAGCTGCGCCCCGAAGTGCGCGGCCCCGTCGACGGAGAGCCGGTCCCGTAGCCCGTGCAGGACGGCGCGCAGTGCGGCGTACGACTGCTTTCGGCGTTCCTTGGGCCAGCCGTTGGCCTCCTCGATTTCCCTGAGGAGCCGGTTGGCTTTGTCCACCATGGTGTCGAAAGAGGAGAAACCCGTTTCGGTCATCGCATGGCTCCTTTCGTGCCCGAAGCGCCCGACGGTTCTGGACCGTTGTCCCGCACCGCCGGGCTCCTCGGCTCAATGACCGCCGCTCTCGTTGATCTCGGTGATCCGGATGTGACGGGGCTTGGTGACCTCCGGCTTGGGGACGGTGACCGTGAGCACACCGGCCACTGTGACGTTCTCGGCGTCCTCCCTCCGGGCAGTCTCAGCCGGTGCTCGAAGGCACCGGTCCGGCGGGTGCCACGGTGCGGGACGCCCTTGCGCTCCTTTTCCTTGATCTCTCCGGTGACCACCAGGTCCTGTCCGTTGGCCTCGATGTCGATGTCCTTGCTCTTGACACCAGGGAGTTGGATCTCGACCTCGAAGGCGTCGTCGGTCTCTGTGACGTCCGCGAGTGGGGGTCCACGCGGCTGCGGACGCGGCGCCGCCCACCGTGGACTCGAGCGATCCGCTCATCTGAGTGAGCAGTTCGTCTTCCGCGGCGGTCCATCGTGTTCACCCTCCTGCAGCGGTTCGCTGGCCCGCCATCGCTTGCTCGACCCACGAACGCAGGACGTGCGCAGGTACCGCGCCGACCTTGCCGGCGAGCGTCTTGCCCTGGTCCAAACGACGAGGAGGGTCGCCACCGCCTGCACCTCGAAGCCGCCGACGGCCCCATGGATATTGTTGATGTCGACCTTGACGGGCTTGATCCGTCCGGCGAGGTCGCGGGCGACCTGTCCGAGGGCGCGGGGCTGACCATGCGGCAGGGGCCGCACCAGGTGGCCCACGCCAGGTTCCTACCGGTGCACACGGAGATTCTCGAGCACTCCCCAGGGTGACGAACCGGGTGGCTCAACGCCTGCGCCTGGCGAGTCAGGAATGCACAGGTCCGGTCGCCCCACGAGTACGAAAGAAAAGATCCACATATCTCGGGTAAGCCGGCCCGTGAGCGGGTACGCGAAACACCGCTCGCCTCCCTGTAGGATTGGAGAGAACGGAGTGATCCCATGGTCGGCAGTCGGGCGCACAACCTGTACCGCCGGCGCTCCGACCGGGAGGGCAGCCCTCCGCGGGGCAGCGCCGGGCAGCGCCCCACGGCCGCGCCCAGGGGGTTCCGGGTGCCCTCTCGCACCCCAGCCGCCCATGACCTGCGCGAACTGGTTGCGCTCTCCCGCGCCCTGTTCGACACCCCGGACGAAGGCGAGATCCTGCGCTTGGCCATGGACTACGTAGCCGCCGCGGGGCCGTACAGCGCCGAGGCCGGATACCTCAAGGTGGACGACGATCTGGTCCCCAGCCCGAGGAACGGGGAGATCCATGCCCCGGCCGTGGACTGCAGGGTGCGGGAGCTGGCCGGGCAAGACGGCCCTGTGACCGTACCCGGCTGGCCCTGGGGCCGGGCCCTGGGGCTCCGCGGACTTGAGAGGCTCCACGGCTACCTCGTGGTGACGTCCCGCTCCCGGCCTACCGAGGCCGAGTACTCCCTGCTCGTCACGCTCGTCCGGCACACCGCCGCTGCACTGTCAGTAGCCTTCGCACACCGCCGCCAACGCGAGGACGTGCTGGAACTGCACCGGCTAAGGGGGGAACGCGCCTCCCTTCAGCGGCAGCTGATCTCCGTCGCGGTTGAGCTTAGGTACCAGCGGGCCGTTCACGCGCTCATGGCCGACGTCGCTGCCTCGGGCGGCGGCGAGGAAGCCATCACCCGCGCACTGCACGGGCTCACTGGACTCCCCGCGCTGATCGAGGACCGCTTCGGTCGGCTGAGGTCCTGGACCGGCCCTAGCCGACCCGACCCCTATCCGGAACCGGACCCCGTGCGCCAGGACGAAATGCTGCACGCCGTCGCCCGAGAGGTCGGGCCGGTGCGGATAAAGGACCGTCTGATCACCCTGGTCCGCCCGCACGGCGAGATCCTGGGCGTGCTGGCCCTGGTCGATGCCCGGGACGAGGCCGACGAGCACACCGTGCTCGCCCTGGAACACGCCGCCACGTCGCTCGCTCTGGAACTGGCGCACCTGCGCAATCTGGCCGAAGTGGAGCTGAGGCTGCACCGCGAGTTGGTCGACGACCTCCTGGCGGGGACTGACGAAGCGAGCGCCTACGCCCGGTCCGAGGCAGTCGGACACGACCTGCGCCGCAGCCACTACGTCGTCGTGGTGCAGTGGTCGGACCGGACTGCGGACGACTCCTTTGCGCAGACCGTGGGCCGGGCGGCCTCTGCCGTGGGCATGCGCTCGCTGTTGACCCGACGTTCCGACCACGTGGTCCTGGTCGCCGACAACAGGCCGCACGCCCGCGCGCTGTACGAGGCGCTCGCCCGGGAGACCGGGACACGGTCTGGGACGATCGGGGTGAGCGCCCGTTGCGACTGCCTGGACGACATCCCCCACCGCTACCAGGAGGCGCAGCGCGCCCTGGAAGTGCGCCGCCACTCCCGCGAGCACTACGGCACGACGTTCTTCGACGAGCTTGGCCTCTACCGCATCCTGGGACCTGGCAGCGATTACCGGGAACTGGAGACGTTCGTCCACGAGTGGCTCGGGCAGCTCATCGACTACGACTCCCGGCACCACGCGGCCATGGTGGAGACCCTGTCCCGGTACTTCGACTGCGGCGGCAATTACGACGAGACCGCCGACTCCCTCGCAATCCACCGCAGCACGCTGCGCTATCGGCTCCAGCGCATCCGCGACATCAGCGGCCACGACCTCGCGAACGTCGAGGACCGGCTGAATCTCCAGGTGGCGACCCGAGTGTGGAAGATCGTGCTGGGTGGGCCCGGCTGAGGCGCCCACGCACCGCGGCGCCGGCTCCGCTGTCCCCATCACCGTGGGGAGCAGGATGCGGCCAGACTGAAGAAGAGGTCGTCGAACCGGGCCGCGTACTCCTCCAACGGCCCCGGCGCAGACGGACACGGACGGCGAGCGGTCATCTACAGTCCCCAGCACGGCAGTTGACTCCTACCACCGGCCTACGACCAAGCCGAACTGCCGTCAACCCACGCCACCGCCGGATTTAACGGACTACCGGTAACTGCTGCCATTTCCGCCCCTTTGCTGATCCGCCGTCAGCGCCCGCTCCACAACGCCCTGGTGCGACCCACCGAACCCCCGCTGGGTACGCCGGCCGACCTGGCCGACGGAGCCGGGCCGTGCGTCAGACCGCCCTCGAACCCGGCCACCGGATACTGCTCTACACCGGCGGTGTCGTGGAATCACGCGACGAAGGCGGCGAGGAGTTCGGCCTGGAGCGCTTCACCGAGTACGTCACCACCAGCACAACGAACTCAGCGACGACGCGACCATCGTGCTGGTCGAGTGGCAGCCGCCCAGCGGCCGCGGCCCGCGCAGTAACCGTTCTCGGCCCGTCCGGCCAGGTCGAAATGCTTGACGGTCTCGCGGGAGCGGCCGCACTCGACCGGCCTGGAGTTGACGATCCACAATGCTGAGCGACGGCAACCGTGCTCCCTACCGGCTGTTACAAGCCGCAACCGACCAGCGAAGCCCAATAGCGCGGCGCCGCACGCGCGGGCCTCATCATGGCCGTAGCGCGTCAAGGGCTCCGCCGATTCGGCGGTGTGCCCCGGACAGTCACGCCGGTTCGGTCGTGTCGCGCGGCCGACGGGCGCCGTTGAGCAGAGCATGGCGATGACACCGAGTCGGCCGCTGACACCACGGACGGGTGCGGTGCCACCCGTCCTGCCCAACGAGTGAGCCACGCGGGCCAGGACCACTCACCGTCCTGGAGGAACCGTGACCCGAGCTGAAGACAAGGCGCCACCGATCGGTGCCCTGAACGGGCGCATGCTGATGGCGGCAGTGGTATCCGCGATCAGCGGGATGCTGTACGGCTACGACACAGGCGTCATCTCCGGCGGGCTGCTCCAGATCGCCAAGGAGTTCCACATCGGAAACACCATGAAGGAGGTGATCGCGGCCGCGATCCTCCTGGGTGCCGTGGTCGGCTCCCTCGCCTGCAGCCTGCTGTCCGAACGTGTCGGTCGACACCGCACGATCCTGATGATCTGCGTGGTGTTCGTCCTCGGCAGCCTGGCCAGCTCACTCGCACCCACTGCGGTCGCTCTGGCCCTGTCCCGGGTGCTGCTCGGCTTCGCCGTCGGCGGCGCCACTCAGACCGTACCCGTGTACGTTGCCGAGCTGGCCCCCAAGTCGATCCGTGGACGTCTGGTGCTCTGCTTCCAACTCGCCATCGGTGTCGGCATCGTCATCGCGACGCTCGTGGGTGCTAGCGAGGCGATCTCCTGGCGGGAGGCGATCGGCGCAGCCGCCGCACCGGCACTGGTGATGCTTCTCCTGCAGTTGCGCCTGCCCGAGAGCCCGCGGTGGTTGGTGCTCAAGTTCGGCCTCGGTCGTGTGGAGGAGGCGCAGAAGGTGCTCTACAGGTTGCGGCCCGACGGCTACGACGTCTCGTCCGAGCTCGAAGAGATCGTCGCTCTGGAGGGACGCCAGCAGCGGACCAGCAGAGGCAACCGCGGTTGGAGCGGGCTGCGGCAGCCATGGGTACGGCCGGCCTTGGTAGTCGGCTGCGGCATTGCCCTGTTCACCCAGCTGTCCGGCATCGAAATGATCATCTACTATGCTCCGACCATCCTGACCGACAACGGCTTCTCCAAGACGACCGCGCTCTGGGTCAGCGTGGCGCTGGGCACGGTCTACCTCGTCATGATGGTGGTCGGCCTGATCATCGTCGACAAGGTCGGTCGCCGCCGGCTGACTCTGGTGATGGTGCCCGGCACGGCGCTCAGCCTGTTCGCGCTCGGCGCCTTCTTCGTCACCGGCCACTCCGGCCGCGCCTACGTGCCACCAATCGTCGCTTGCCTGCTGACCTTCATGTTCTTCAACGCTGGCGGGCTCCAGCTGATGGGCTGGCTGACCGGTTCCGAGATCTACCCCCTGGCGGTGCGTGCGGCGGCCGCAAGCGTGCAATCGGCCACTCTGTGGGGCACGAACCTGCTGATCACGCTCACACTGCTGACGATGATCAGTATCTTCGGTGTGGGCCAGGTGTTCTGGATCTACGGGATGTTCAACGTCGCGGCGTGGCTGTTCGTGTGGTGGCGGATGCCCGAGCTCACCGGGCACAGCCTCGAAGACATCGAGAGGCACCTGAAGAGCGGGCGGTTCCGCCCGCGCGACTTCGCTCGCGTCTGACTGCTTGAGCAGGACCATCCGGGGACGCGCGTCCGGCAGGTGCGGTCGCATGCGCGAGCTGATGCGTGAGCCGATCGGGATCGCCCAGCGCGCCGGTATGCGCAAGCACTTCCACTTCTCCCTTCACTCCTTGACAACGGCCGCCACTGTGGGAGGCCCTGACGCTCAAGAACTGCTTATCCGCATAGCCCAAGAGCAACTTGTTGACAAGGTCGATCCAAGCGGCCCTGGTGCTCGTCGGCGGAGCCGGCTGGGAACGGTGGGGCGCTGGCGGGGTGCGTCCGCCGGGGCTACGAGTCAGGAGCTGGGTGGCTGTTCCGGCTCCCCGTCGTTGGCGGTGAACACTTTGGTGAAGGTGGCTCCGCAGCGGCAATGGGAGTGCTCTATCAGTTCCCCGGCTTCGGACACGCTCAGCCCCTGACTGAGTCGCACGTGCACATGATCGGCCATGAGGAGCTGCTTTCCTTGACGTCCGTTATGCGCCTCAGGGTGACGACTCGTCGCGTTCGATGGCAATGTCGCAGCTCACACCAAGTGTTTGATCTTTGTGTGCCCGCCAGTCTTCCTTCGCCCCAGCTGACGTCCCGGCGGCACCTGTTCGGCGCACCCGCAGGCCGCCGGACTGGTCACTGCCCCCCGCTTGCTCCGGGCGGGCGGCAGCGCTCCACGAAGAATTGGCACTCTCCTGCTGGGAGTGCCAATTGGCTGGGTCGGGTGACGTGCTCGCGCGGCCCTGAGCGGAGCGCGTGGTCGCACGGGCGAAATGCCGCGGGCGTCACCCTGCTCCGCCATTGTCGACCCAGGCATCGATGCGGAGGATTCGCAACAGTGACTGCCAAGATCATCGCCTATGAGGAGGAGGCGCGCCGCGCGGTGACCGTCCCGCTCAAGCAGATCGCCCGCAACGCCGGCCTGGAGGGTGGAGTCGTGGTGGAGAAGGTCCGCACCCTGCCCGTCGACCACGGCCTGGACGCCGCGACCGGGGGGTGGGTCGACATGCTCGCCACTGGGATCATCGACCCCTCACTCGCTCCGCCCTGCACAACGCGGCGTCCATCGCCGGCCTGTTCCTCACCTCAGAGGCCTTGATCGCCGAGAAGCGGGAGGAGAAGGAGGCAGCGACCGCAGGAGCCGGCGTCGATCTGTGACCGTCGCTGCGTGCGGCGGCAGATCAGGGGGTGTCGATGGCTGAAGTGCTGTCGGCACCCGCTTTTCGCGTCGGTCGACCGATGTCGCCCGAGTGTCGGTGATCAGCGCGAGATCTATCTCCCGATTCCTGCAGAACTACTCGAAGGATCGAGCTTTGCGGCCAGAGCGTGGACCGTGCGGGTGGGGCGCACCTTGATCAGCCCATGCCGAGCCAGCCCAGCAGGGTCTGGAGCAGAACGACGGCCGACAGCAGGGCGATGACGGACACGCACACGGAGGCCACGGCGCGGAAGAGGGGGCCGTTGGCGGCTGCGCCCAGGACGCTGTGGCGGTTGGCCAGGGTGAGGACATAGGTGAGCAGGATGGGGGTGATCAGACCGTTGACGACCTGGGCCCGCACCAGAAGCTGGACCAGGTTGCCGGGGATCAAAGCGATGGCGGCGCCGATGAGAATCTGTGCCGAGAACAGCCCGAGAAACAAAGGGGCTTCGCGAAAACGGCGGGAGACGGAGCTTTCCACACCGACTGCCTCCGCGACGGCGTAGGACGTGGACAGCGGGACCACGGCGGCGGCCAGTGCCGAGGCGCCGAGGAGCCCGAGGCCGAAGAGCTGTGCGGCGAAGCGGCCCGCCACCGGCTTCAGCGCCGAGGCGGCCTGCGCCGCGGAGTCCAGCGGTGCCCGAGTGGTGATCGCGGCGGCCGTGGCGATGATGATGAACATGCTGATGGCGTTGGCGAAGATCGATCCGGCGACGGTGTCGGTCTTCTCCCGCGGGTATTCGGCGGGGCCGATACCACGGTCGGCCACGGCAGCGGCGACGTAGAACTGCATGTACGGGGTGATCGTGGTGCCGATCAGCGCGACCCCGAGCAGCAGGAAGTCCTTGCCGGCGACGAAGTGCGGCCAGGCCAGCTGGGCTCCGGCCTGCCCCCAGTCCGGGTGGGCCAGGACGGCGGCGAGAGGGTAGGTGAAGAACGCCAGCGACAGCACCAGGAAGATCTTCTCCGCGTACCGGTAGGAGCCGAGGACCACCAGCGCCCACACTCCCGCCGCAGCGAGCGGTACCGCCATATAGCGGGAGGCGCCGAGAAGTTCGAGGGCGGCGCCGATGCCGGCGAACTCGGAGACCACCAGGCCCAGGTTGGCGATGATCAGGCATAGCAGGGCGAAGGCGGTGACACGGACGGAGAACTGCTCGCGGATCAGCCCGCCGAGCCCGACACCGGTGTAGGCGCCGAGCCGGGCGCACATCTCCTGCACGACCACCAGCGCGACGGTGACCAGGAGCATGAAGAACAGGGTGCGGTAGCCGTACTGTGCTCCGGCCGAGGCATAGGTGGCGATCCCGCCCGCGTCATTGCCCGCGTTGGCGGCGATCAGGCCGGGACCGGCGACGGCCAGGGCGGTGACCAGGCGGCGCCTCCAGCGCGGCGCGGGCCGGTCCGGCGCAGCCGTGGCGGGCACGTCGGGGACGGCGGGTGCCGTGGTGGAGTTCCGCTCCATGACCGTGGCCTTTCCTCTCGGATATGTGGGCAACAACGAGGCGCGCGGCTTCGCATCAGGGGACGAGGCGGAAGACGCGGAAGCGGCCGCGTTCGGGTACGAGGGCGTCCACCAGGTCGTCGGCGAGGATCCGGCCGACGGGACGGTGCTGGTCGTCGACGACCACGACGGAATGGCGGCGAGTGTCGGTCAGCCGCTCGACCACCTCGCTCAGCGGCGCTCCCGGGGCGACGGTCACCGGGGCCGGCTCTTGGACGAGGTCAGCCAGCTGGGTGCCGGGTTTGGCGAGCAGCAGCCGCACCACCGGCACGTCGTCCATCAGCGCGCCGTCACCGTCGAGGACGCACACGGCGTCCAGGTCGGCGGCGTGCTCGGCCTGCCCGCGCAGCTCGGCCACCACGTCCGCCACCGACCGGTCGGCGGTGGCGGTGATCAGCAGGGACGTCATCAGCGCACCGGCCGTGCCCTCGGCGTAGCCCAGCAGCCTGCGCAGCCGGTCAGCCTGCTGGGGGTGCATCGCGCCCAGCAGCCGCTCCCGCTCCTGTTCGGGCACGTCGCGCAGCGCCTCACTGGCCTCGTCGGGCTCCATCTCCTCCAGCAGCCGGGCGGCCTGTGCGGTGGGGGCCTCGCGCAACAGCGCCTTGAGGTCGGCGGCGTGCATCTCCTCCAGCGCGTCCGCGGCCTTGCCGGGCTCGACCATCTGAAGCAGTTCGCTGCGCGGACCGCGGCCCAGGTCCTCCAGCAGGTCGGCCAGCTCCGCCGGACGCAAGGTCTTCAGGGCAGAGTTCGGGGCGCGCAGCCGCACCTGTCTCGCTGCGGTGCCCTCGCGCTCCGGGCCGCCCAGCGCCTGGATAGCTGCCCAGTCCAGCACTTTCTCCGGTGCTGGCCGCCGGTGCAGGCGACGCGGTCCGATGCGGCGCAGCAGGACCTTGAGCCCGACCTCTGCGCCCACCAGGTGCCAGGTTCCGTCCACGCGGGCCAGGTACAGGTCCGAGGCGCGGATCACGCGTACCCCGTCGACGTCCACCAGCTGGTGGTCCAGTACATCGTGGGCGAGGCGTACCTCGCCGTCGCGCACCTTGAAGTCCCGCAGGTCCAGCCGGGCCGAGTTCAGCCGCACGCCGTCGGCGGCCAGGTCCGCGACCGCCGTGACCGGCACATAGGCGGCCCGGTGGCCGACCTTGACCACCAGCCCGGACACCGCCGGGTACGGTTCGCCGCTCCACCGGCAGATCACATCCAGCAAATGGCCGATCTCCTGACCGGCGGGGTTGACGACCACCACGCGCAGCAAGCCCGTCAACGAGACGAGGGCCTCCCGCACAGCCCTTTTGCCAAGGGCCCCGTCCTCGCGACGCTTCGGCCTGGCCGACTGCGGTTCCATTTCCGGCATGTTGAATACCCTCACGCACGCTTCGGATCAGGCAGGCACCAACACGCCTGTGGCTGTTGGCTTCGTCCGCGCGGCGCGGAGTCGTGCGGGCTGGGGGACAGCCCGCCTGCTCCCTGTAGCCAGGCTGCCATTACGGCGGTTTCCAGTCCTTCTGGCGGCTCGCCTATCTGGGCAGGTGGAACGGGATGGTCGTGATGACGATCTTCGGCAGTGGTCGCAGAGCCCGCCGCAGTCGGGGGGCGGTCTGGTTGTGGAGGACGCGTTGCCACCAGTGACGCACGACGATCTCGGGGAGGATCACGGTCAGCGTGAGATCGGGTCGCTGGTGGTGCAGGGTCTCGATGTAGTGGACCAGCGGGGCGACGATCGCGCGGTGGGGTGAGACGACGACCTCGAGCGGGAGGTGGTCGCCCCAGGTCGCCCAGTAGCTGCGGAAGCGTTCCGCCTCGGTCTCGGTCGGGCTGAGATGCAGGGCCAGGAGAGGTTGTCCGAGGGAGGCCGCGTATGCCAGTGCGCGCATGCCGGCGAGGTCGAGCCGGGCGATGGGCACGATGACCAGGTGGCTGACCTCCTCCGGGTATTCCTCACTCTCGGCTTCCTCTAGTTCCTCCGTCTCGGTGTCCGCTGTCATAGGGGGCATGGCAGTCGGCCGCACTTGCGGTCCGGAACCCGGTGCCGACTGTCGGGGCAGTTCGATGACGTGGGGGCGCAGGGCGAGGGCCTGGGTGCAGAGGTCGTAGTGGCGGCGGATGCGCAGGGCAAGCAGGACGAGGAGTCCGATCACGAGGACGGCGACCCATGCGCCCTCGGTGAACTTGGTGATGCCTGCGGTGACGAAGACGATGGCGGACAGCAGGCCGCCGGTGGCGTTGAAGATGAGGCTCTTGCGCCAGTGGGCCTGATCGCGGTGGCGCAGCCAGTGCACCACCATGCCGGCCTGCGACAGGGTGAACGCCAGGAACACCCCGACGGCGTACAGCGGGATCAGGGACTGCGTGTTGCCGGCGAACCCGACGAAGATTGCGATCGCGGCCAGCGCCAGGGCCAGGATTCCGTTGCTGAAGGCGAGCCGGTCGCCGACGCGCAGGAACAGGCGCGGTGCGTGGCCGCTGCGTGCCAGCAGGAACAGCACGCGGGGAAAGTCGTTGAAGGCGGTGTTGGCGGCCAGCAGCAGGATGGCGGCCGTCGCCGCCTGTACATAGCCGTACATGACTCCGGGGCCGAAGGTACGGCGAGCGAGTTGGGAGAGGACAGTCTCGTTGCCGTGCGGCACCACCCCGTCGAGGTGGACCAGTGCGACCGTGCCGCCGAACAGGATGATCAGCACGGTGACCATCCAGGTCAGCGTCGTACGGGCATTGCGCCACTCCGTCGGGCGGAATGCTGGTACGGCGTTGGAGATCGCCTCGATACCGGTCATGGCCGTGGATCCGGAGGTGAAGGCCCGCAGGACCAGCAGCAGGGTGACTCCTTCCGTGACCGGAAGCCGGGGCGTCGGCATGGGCTGGAATCCGTGGGCGGCCGCGTCGGCCAGCCCCACGGCCACAAGCGTGAAGACCGCGATGATGAACGCGTACGTGGGTGCCGCGAAGGCGGCACCCGCCTGGCGTACTCCGCGCAGGTTCCCCACCAGCAGGACGACGATCACCGCCACACCGATCATCACCGCGCTCGGGGCGAGTGCGGGCAGGGCTGAGGTGATCGCCTCGATCCCCGAGGCGATCGAGACGGCGACGGTCATGATGTAGTCGATCATCAGGCCGGCGGCGGCGATCACACCTGGCACCCGTCCGAGATTGTCGCTGGCCACGATGTACGAGCCGCCGCCGTGTGGATAAGCGCGGATCGTCTGGCGGTAGGAAACGCCGACGGCGAGCATCATGAAGGCGATGACCGCGGCGATCGGTAGGGAGTAGCGCAGTCCGGCGGCGCCGCCGAGTACCAGCACTGCCAGCATTGCCTCGGGGCCGTAGGCGACCGAGGAGAGGGCGTCCGCCGACAGGACCGGCAGCGCCACCAGTTTGCGCATCCGCTCGGCGGCGATCGCGGTGCCCGCGAGCGGAGGGCCCAGCAGTACCCGCCGGACGTGGTGGCCGACGCGTCCAAGCGGCGACGGTGGGGCCTCAGCTTCCTCTTCTGCCTCGACTCCGGGCAGGCCGGTGAGGGGTACGAAGCGACCGAAACGCTTCGGGCGCACGGCGTCCGGGTAGCCGCCGAGGTTGGGATCCACCGGCAGCGCGGACCGCCACGCTTCGGGACCCTCCAGGACCTGCCCCCACTCGCGTCCGACGTAGCGCAGGATCTTCAGGTCTCGGTCACTGAGCTTCGGCAGCAGGGCATCCGGGCTCGGCGCGCCCGCCGCGGAGGTGTCCGCGCTGTCATTCCCGCTGCCGTTGTCCGTATCCGACGAGCGACCACGCCCGGCTTCCATGCGGATCATGTACCCGATACCTGGACAGTAACCACCTCGTGTCGGTGTGGTCGATTGCTATGCGGCGTGCCGAGGCCGAGGTTGCAGCGGTGAAGTCCTTGGTGGAGATCGTCTTGAAGGCTTTCGTGGCAGCGTCATGGAGTCCAGTGCTCAGCCGATGAATCACAGGATGGTCGCTGCGGGCGACCGGAGCGCCGCGAGGCCGAGTGGGTGAAGGCGCAGGGTGAGGAGGGCGACGTCGTCAGGGCAGCGCTCGGTGAGGGGTCCGGCGAGGAGTTCATCACAGAAGGCGGGCAGGTGTTCGCGGGCGAGGGCAGCAGCGTGCTGGCGCAGTCGGGTCAAACCTGCGTCCAGGGATTCGCCGCGGCGTTCGATCAGCCCGTCGGTGTAGAGCAGAAGGGTGGAGCGGGCAGCGGCTGGGACCGGCTGAACCTCCAGGCGGCGACCCGTGTGTGGAAGATCGTGCTGGGCGGGCCTGATTGAGGCACCCACGCACCGCGGCGCCGGATCCGCTGTCCCCATCACCGTGGGGAGCAGGATGCGCTCCGCCGAAATGGCTCGTCAGGCATCACGCAGACCACCAGCGGTTCGAAGGCGATGGCCTGCCGCACACCGCAGGTGTCCTGCTCCGAGCGGTTCCTCCACGCCGGTGCACGGACAGCCCATGTAGGAATTGTTCACGGGGTCCGCAGAGGGGCAGTGTTCACGGGCTTGGACCGGTGACGTGCACCACTGGTCAACGCTGAGACCGTGTTCATCGCCACGCGGCCCCTACAGCGTGAGGGAGACCTGGTCCAGGGCGGGGGCTTCCCGGTCTGGGTAGCGGTAGCTCACTTTCTACAGAACGACCTGCCTCACCCGTGCCGGGACGGGGTCGCCCCCGCTGGGGATGGTGCGCCGTGCCGCCTCGTCTAGGAGCCGGGCGTGGTCGCGGACGTAGAGGGACTCCTCGTGCAGTTGGTTGACGTTCATGACCAGCGCGCCCAGGCTCGCCGAGCCGGACCGGACGGCGATGACGGCGGTCCCGGCCACGGCCAGACTCATGTGCCCGCTCATGATCAGCCAGAACATGGCCGCGTACGTCGCCGCCATGGCCAGGCCGGACAGCGCGGCGGCCACCCACTCGGTGACGGCTTTGCCGGTGGCCAGCCGCTCCTGCTCGGCCTCGGCGCTCTCGGCCATCCGCTCGTAGCGGCTGAGCAGGAACGGCCCGACGGCATGGATGCGCACCTCCTGCGCAGCGGTGCGCTCGGTGAGCAGGTTGCCGATGAGGCGGCTGGCCCGCACGTGCTCGACCCAGCTCATGACCGACACGTACCGTTCCTGCGCCACCCGCATCGCGCCCCATCCGCGCGGCGCCGCGATCAGGATCAGCATCGGCAGGAGGACCGGGTGGAGGATGGTGAGCACGCCGGCCGTGGAGATCAGGGAGATGGTCCCGTTCAGCGCGGCCACGCAGGCACTACAGTAACCGAATAGTAGACCGGTTGACTATCAATCGGTCGGTTAGTAGCGTGATGGGCGCTGGAGTCCACCTCTCTCGCTACGGAGATCATCGTGAATCCTCAGAAGGTTGCAGTTGTCACCGGCGCCTCGCAGGGCCTGGGCGCCGCTATCGTCGACGCGTACCGCAAGGCCGGCTATGCCGTCGTCGCCACTTCGCGCGGCATCGCCCCCTCCGGCGAGGCCGACCTCCTCACGGTGCAGGGCGACATCGCCGACCCTGCCACCGCCGAGCGTGTCATCGCCGCCACCGTAGAGCGGTTCGGCCGTGTCGACACCCTGATCAACAACGCGGGCATCTTCGTCGCCAAGCCTTTCACCGAGTACACCCTCGATGACTACGCGGCTGTTGTCGGCGTGAACCTCAACGGCTTCTTCCGGATCACTCAGCTGGCCATCGAGCAGATGCTCACCCAGGGCGGCGGGCATGTCGTCAACATCACCACCAGTCTCGTCGACAACGCCGACGCCCGGGTCCCGTCCGTGATGGCGTCGCTGACCAAGGGCGGTCTGCAGTCCGCCACCAAGTCCCTCGCCATCGAGTACGCCACTCGTGGTATCCGGGTCAACGCCGTCTCGCCCGGCACGATCAGGACTCCCATGCACCCGGAGGACACCCATGAGTCTCTCGCCGGCCTGCATCCGATCGGCCGACTGGGCGAGCCGAGCGACATTGCGGATGCGGTGATCTACCTCGAGAACGCCCCGTTCGTCACCGGTGAGATCCTTCATGTCGATGGCGGCATGAGCGCGGGCCACTGAAGCGCCTGACCGCCGCGTCAGGCACCGCGGGACGAGGCGAGCCGCGGTCCCGCGGGCGCGAGGCCGGCGCACCCTGGAGGCAGGGTCGGGCGCCAGAAAACTGCCGTGTTTGTGACATCGGGATGTCGAAGGTCCGCGCACCCCTATCCGTCCGGCCGGGGCTCGGATGTGTCGCTGCGTGTCCCCGGACGGGCATGTGCGGAGCCGGGCGGGCGTTCTACCGACCCGACCGGCGCAGGTGTACAACGAGGCGGCGTGCCGGACGGCCTACGGCTCTTGGGTCTTGGGTGGGTCGGTCGCCCCTCGCGCCGCCGTGCCAGAGGAGCCGGAGAGAGCGCCCGGCCCCGGAGCGGCTCATGGGTCGCGGTCGCTTCAGGCCCCCGGAGCCGGGTCGGAGCGGTCGAACTTTCCGCTGGAGCCGGCTCGAGGCGGCTTGAGAGGGGGCCGACGTGAGCGGCGGCCGACTGTCTCTGTGTGTTGCAGCCTGCCCGGTGACGGCTTGCACGCGCTGCGGGGATCCGGCATTACGGCACCAGCGTGGAGTGGTGGCCGACGTCACGGTTGCCCTGCCCTAGTCACCACCTTGACAGGTGACGACCATGGGTGCACTGTGGCCGTGCTGCGCACGGAGGTGTGCGCCCGGCAACCCGTGGCCCTGGTGGCCCGACAGAGCGGAGAAGACCATGAGTGACGACAGCGTGGCGGACGTTGCCGCCGAGGCGAGGCGCGCGCGTTTCGGCAAGCTGCCCGAGCGCATCCGCCTCGAGGACATGACTGAGGAGCGGCAGGCTTCACCGAATGGCGGGCTCGCTGCTTTCTGCGACCCGGAGGGAGCGTGGCAGTACTTCTCCTGCCTGGCCCTGGATCTGGGGCTCTAGTGCGCGGCCCGGGGGTGGCAGGCGCCCCGCCGCCACGAACCCCGTCTCATGTTATTGACGGGTCAAGTAGTTTTCCCAGAGGTCCTGGACTCACCGGAGTGCCTGACTGGAGTCCCCGGTCCCCTGCAATGGAAGGCAAGATCACCATGGGAATTCCCGCGGCGGCCCTTGGTCACGCGCTCTTTCAGACCCTGGAGACGGGGGATTCCGCCCTGGCAGCCGAGGTGGTGCACGAGCAGTTCCACAACCGCGAAGCCGCTGTCTCGCCTCCCGCCTGCAGAATCGCGGGGCCGGCCGGCGTGCTCGCTTCGAGCGCCTGGATGCGCTACGCGTTCACCGATCTTCGGTTGCCCATCGACGAGGTCCTCGCCGACGACTCCCAGGTATGGGTGCGGCTGCACATGAAGGGCCGTCACACCGGTGCCTTCGTCCTGTTCAGGGGGGAAGATGTCGACCAGGTCGTGCCGCCCACCGGGCGGGAGATCGACTTCGAGCAGATTCACGTGCTCGACCTGCACGACGGAAAGGTCATCCGGCATCGAGCGGTGCGCGACGACATCACGATGCTCGGTCAGCTGGGCTTCTTCCCTCCCGGTCCTGTCGCCGCGGTGAGCATGCTGAGCTGGCGGATCACCGGGCGGGCCGCACGGGCCGCCTCCGAGGTCACGCAGCGGGCTGCCGAGGCCGCCCGGATGCTGCCGTAGGCGGGCAGGGGGTCCGGATCGAGGGCCGGGGAGAGGCCCGGCCCGCCCAGGCTGGCGTTCTTCCGGGGGAGTGGACGTCAAGGGTGTGCGGACTCCTCGGGAACTGCTTTGTCCGAAGCGTCGAGCAAACCGAACCGGTGCTCCCAGCGGCGGACGGCTCCGAACGTGACGCCGCGGACGGCGACGGAACATGGCCATCGCTGCGCGAACCGACTGCACCGCTCCACCTGCCGTACGGCGAGGAGGTCCGCACCCCGTAGATCTGGAAGGCCTGGCAGGGCATCGGGTGTGCCCTTGGCCGGGGCACCTGGGTCGACCTTCACGGGTCGCTGTCCGGTGTGTGTGGGGCCGGGCAGCCGCGCATACGACTGCGGCCACCGCCGGATTCGTCGAGCACGTCGGTGACCTGCCGGTCGGCTCGGGCAAGCCCTCGCCATCATCCGCACGCAGCGCCTCGGTTGACACCTGCTGTAACCAGGGAGCTTCCCCTCGGTGGCAACTGCCTCGTCCGCTCACGGGAGTTCCCGCGTAGATCACGGGGACAGCCTGTGGTGCGCTCCAAAGCAACTGCCCGTCTCTGGGCCCGAGCTGGGCCTGGCCGCCGACCGGCTCCGCGTGGTCGCCCTACGACAAGGAGTTCCGCCGCGAGGCGGCATCCGTGCTCGATGGCCCCGGCGCATCTCGTCCGGGACTCCCCGGCCGCCCAACGCCGCACCAAACGACCGCCGATGAGGTGGACGCCGTGTTGCCGAGAGGCCCAGAGGACCTTGGTACGGCTGAAGACGCGGAGGTGGACGTCGCGAAGCCCGGGTCCGTACCGGCCCTGCGCCCGTAGCTCGACATCCGCCGACGGTGTGCCCGGCGCCATCCCGGCAGGGACGAGCGCCGCCGCAGGGTCTCTCGTCTCCGCGGCGTCCCCGTCATGAGGCGTCCCTTCGTCGGTCGATCGTGATCCGCACCGGGCGGGGTGTGGGGCAAGGTGCAGCGGCAGCCGGCCGGGCTCAGTATGGAACGTGGCTGCCCCTGCGTGATTCCCAGCCTTGGCTTTTTTACGAGGTGGTGATCGACATGTCTGATGACGTCCGTGACGTCATCATCGTCGGTGCCGGTCCGGCCGGTTGCACCGCCGCGGTCTACGCGGCGCGTGCCGAACTGCGCCCCCTGGTCTTCGAGAGCGCCGTTTCGGTCGGCGGCGCTTTGATGAACACGACCGACGTGGAGAACTACCCAGGCTTTCCCGAAGCGGTGCACGGCCCCGACCTCATGGACAGGATGAGGTCACAGGCAGAGCGCTTCGGTACCGATTTCGTGCCCGACGACGTGGTGGAAACGCGGCTTACGGGCGAGGTGAAGGAGGTGGTGGACGCGAGCGGAGCGACCCACCGGGCCAGGGCGGTGATCCTTGCGACAGGATCCCGGTATCGGCGGCTGGGCCTGGAGAACGAGCAGCGGCTGTCGGGCCGCGGCGTGAGCTGGTGTGCCACGTGTGACGGGTTCTTCTTCCGGGACCAGGAGATCGTGGTCGTCGGCGGGGGCGACTCCGCCTTGGAAGAGGCGACCTTCCTCACCAGGTTCGCCCGCCGGGTGACCGTCGTCCACAGGCGTGACAGGCTTCGAGCGTCGAAGATCATGCAGGAGCGCGCGCGACGCGACGAGAGGATCGACTTCGTCTGGAACAGTGAGGTGGTGGACATCCTCGGGCAGGACAGGGCCACTGGTGTCCTGCTGCGTGCGGTGGACAGCGGGGAGGTCAGGCTCCTGCCCGTGACCGGCGTCTTCATCGCCATCGGGCATGATCCGCAAGTCGGCTTGTTCGAGGGGCAGATCGCCCTCGATCACGCTGGCTACGTAGCTGTGGAGGGCCGTTCCACACGCACCAACCTGGACGGCGTCTTCGCGTGCGGTGACGTGGTCGATCACGAGTACCGGCAGGCCGTGACGGCGGCAGGCAGCGGATGTTCCGCTGCCCTGGACGCGGAGAGGTATCTGTCGGCGCTGACCGGCTGCGCCAGTTGTGAAGAGGCGCGCCTGGAGGCCACTGCCGTGGCGGAGCTGGTGCACTGAGGTCTCAGCGGCCGCGGAACGCGGCATCGGTCGTCGTCTCCGTGACGGCCTGGCGACGACCGATGTCAGGGCGGTGGTGGTGCCGGGTCAGCCGGCGATGGCCCGGGAGGCCCGCTCGATGATGTGCGCGACCGCGGTGGGCTGGGAGACGGAGACGGCGTGGGAGGCGCTGACCTCCGTGGTGTGCGCCCGGGCGCGTTCGGACATGAAACGCTGCGCGGCCGGCGGGATGTTGAAGTCCTCCGTGGCGATCAGACTCCACGAGGGAACGGTCTTCCAGGCGGCGGCGGTGGCCTTCTCCTCCAGGGCGGAGGCGGTGATCGGGCGCTGGGTGGCGGCCATGAGGTCGGTGACGGGCGCGGGCACGTCGGCAGCGAACTGCTGGTGGAACGCGTCGGCCTTGATGTACAGGTCTGTCTCGGTTCCGGTGCTGACCGAGTCGAGGTTGGGTCCGAGGGTGCTGCCGGGGAACCTGCCGGACAGCTCCAGCGCGCTCTCGCCGGACTCTGGGATGAACGCGGCGACGTAGACGAGCGCTTTGACGTGAGGGTTGCCCTCGGCGGCCTGGCTGATCACGGCGCCTCCGTAGGAGTGGCCCGCCAGCACGAGGGGCCCGTCGAGGCTGTCGAGGAAGTCGCTGAGATAGCCGGCGTCGTGGGCCAGCCCTCGCAGCGGGTTGGCCGGCGCCACCACCGGGTGGCCCTCCTGCCGCAGCCGCTCGATGACGCCGTTCCAGCTGGAAGCGTCCGCGAAGGCCCCGTGCACCAGCACGACAGTGGGCGTGTTCTCGGAGGTGCTGCTCATGGTGGGGTCGTCTCCTTCTTCATCGGTGGCGCGATGGATGGCGCCTTCTTCTGTGGTACCCGCCCCGTCCCTTCGGGGCTCGGTATGGAGTTGGCGTGTGAGACGGGCTTCAGCGGACGGTGGCGTCAGCGGCCTGCTCGATGATGCGGGTGACAGCGGTCGGGTGGGAGACGGAGACGGCGTGGGAGGCGCTGATCTCGGTGGTGCGGGCGTGCGCCCGGTGGGCCATGAAGCGCTGGGCGGCCGGGGGGATGTTCTTGTCCTCGGTGGTGATCAGGTCCCAGGAGGGAATGGCCTTCCAGGCGGTGGTGGTGGCCTTCTCCACGAGGGCGGAGGCGGCGACGGGGCGCTGGGTGGCGGCCATGAGGTCGGTGACGGACCTGGGTACGTCGGCTGCGAACTGGTCGTGGAACTTGTCGGCCTTGATGTACAGGTCGGTGCCGGGGGTTCCGTCGGAGCCGGGGTAAGGCACGGAGTTGAGGGTCGACGCGAGAGTGGAGCCGGGGAACTTGTCGGAGAGTTCCAGCGTGCTCTCGCCCTTGTCGGGGGCGAAGGCGGCGATGTACACGAGGGCCTTGACGTTCGGGTCGCCGGTGGCGGCCTGGCTGATTACGGCGCCTCCGTAGGAGTGGCCGACGAGGATGACGGGTCCGCGGACGCTCGCCAGGACGCTGTGGATGTAGCCGGAGTCGTCGGCCAGCCCGCGCAGGGGATCGGCGGGGGCAATGACGGGATAGCCGTCGTGCTCGAGTCGCTTCACGACGCCGTTCCAGCTGGAGGCGTCCGCGAAGGCGCCGTGCACCAGGACGACGGTGGGTTTGGTCGGCCGCGTGTGGTGTTCGGCCTTGGCCGCGTTGGCTGGGGCGGTGAAGGCCAGGGTCAGGGCGGAGACTGCCACGACGGCGCCGAGGACGGCGACGCCGGTGCGGGGTGAGCGGAAGACGGTCTTGGGGTTCATGCTGTTTCTCCTTGGCGCTTGACATACGAGGTTGGCGGCTTCCGCCGGTGCGGTTGCCGTCTGAGGCGATGTCAGAAACATAGTGCCCTATTTGATTGTGCACAACTTAATCGCATGCAAGCTTCCTTTGGGTGGGCGGCCTTTCCGGGGCAGCCGGGGACATAACCCGCGAAGGGCGCGCAGTCGGGGTTCGGCAGGTAGGGGGGCCGCCGAGGCAAGAGGGATGTGGTGCGTCTCGCCTGCCGGGAGGGCGGCTCAGCCGGGACGGCGTCCCGCACGCGCTCCGGCCTGGCCGGAGGGTGGCAGCGCTGCCATCCCCGGCACGGAAACAGCCCTGTAGGAGGTTCACTCAGTCCGCGGGTGCCCCTTGCTTGCCCGGCTGCCGTTTCGTCAGGCCTGCGTCGCGCAGACTGGTTGCGCTCGGTGTCTGCAGGGGCCGGGCTTCGTTCTCCGACGGCCCTCGCGCATGGTGTCGCTGCCGCCACTCACGACTGTTCGTGGGTGCGGTAGGAATGCCCCAACAGCGGTGGGGGCAGGTGAATTGACGTGAAGTCACCGTGTTCCGTCGCGATCATGCTCTCCGGGCAGGATCCAGGCCGGTCGAGCCGCGGGCGGCCCCGGCTGTGTGCCGCAGGGTCGCGGCCGACAGCAGGACGAGTGCGCCGGTGGCCGGGGCCAGCAGCGCCCAGGTGAGAACCGGGTAGGCCGGGCTCCGGGTTGCGGCGATCAGCCGGATGGTGAAATTCGTGCTCGCGGCTACAGGGAAGCTGTAGACCCACAGTCCGGGATGGAAGGACGGTTGACGCAGCTCGGGAAGAAGGAAGCCGACGAGGAGGACGGTGAAGAGCAGGGTGCCCGCGAAGCCGTAACCGACCGGGCCGAAGAGGCCCTTGTGGGCCGCGGTCCATGCGATGCCGCCGGTCGCCGGTGGAATGGTCAGGACCGTCAGGACGGGACGCGCCGGCTGGGGGAGGGGCCCGGTGGTGATGAGGCTGCCCAGGATGACGGTGCCGAACGTCAGCCAGTAGAGCAGCCCGATCGCGAACGACGCGTCGGCGATGCCGGGCAGCTTGAGCGTCGACGCGGTGGCGCTCGCGATGAACGGGGCGGAGGAGACCGGCAGCAGATATCCCGGGTGCAGGAGTGTGGCGCTGAGTGAACCGGTGAGCCAGTGGGCCAGCAGTCGTGCGGCGACCAGAACGGCGAAGGCGGTGAACACCGCGTACGCCCACCGGGCCTCGTCGGTCCCGAACCGGGAGAAGTGACCGGCGACGAGCATGCCGATGATGGGGACGTAGGAGATCGCGAAACCCTGAGCCGGATGGCGGATGTCATGGCGGAGGTTGTGCCACCTGGCCCCTCCCTGGCGCAGGTACTGGATCAGCAGTACCAGCCACACCAGGGCGCTGATCGCGTAGAGGGCGTCGCTGACCGGCAGGGCCGCCGGATGGACGGTCGCCGATGCCTGCCAGGCGCCACCCAGACCCGCGGTGCCGAGGGAGATGGACAGCAGACCGATCCGGTCCGCTCGGAGCGCGTGTCCGTCGGAGCCGGTCGGAAGTTCGACCGGTGGTGCGGACACGGAGTGGGAGTCCTTTGCCGTGGTGTTGGTCATCAAGAGCCTTGAGGAGGCCCGTCCGCTCGGACGGGCGGGAACGGAGGTGCCGGCTGACGATCGTGGCGGCTCGGCCGCGCAGGCGGGAGCCGTCGGAGCCCGCCCGCACGGCACCGTGAGGCCTTGCCTTGGCGGTCGGTAGCTCAGGCCGCCGTGTCGAGCACGACGCGGAAACGGGCCTTGCCCGACAGCATCCGCTCGTACCCCTCCACTGCCTGTTCGAAGGGCAGTACCTCCAGGCTGGGACGAATGCCGTGGGCGAGGCTGAAGGCGAGGTTGTCCTCGTTCTCGATGGAGGAACCGGTCAGACTGCCGGCGATGGAGCGGGTGCCGAAGATCAGGTCGGGAGTCGAGACGGTCAGCGGGTCGGGTGCGGCACCGACCACGATCAGCTTGCCGTTCGGGGCCAGACCGCGCACCAGCGGATTCATCGAGGCGCCGCTGGAGGCGGTGGCGACGATGATCGAGGCGCCCCCCAGATCGCGCAGTGCGGCCCCCGGGTCGGTGCTGGTGCTGTCGATGTACTCGTGCGCGCCCATCTGACGAGCGAGGGCCTCCTTCTCCTCGCCCCGTGCCACGGCCGCGACCCTGTAGCCCAGGCTGCGCGCGTACTGCAGGGCCAGGTGTCCGAGGCCGCCGATGCCCTGCACCGCCACCAGGGTCCCCGCCCGGGCGTGGCCCTGCTGCAACGCGGCGAACGTGGTCAGGCCGGCGCACAGGAGCGGAGCGGCGTCCAGGGCCTCGATGCCCTCGGGAACCCGCACCAGTCCGCTCGCCCGGGCATAGGCCACCTCCGCGTAGCCGCCGTCGGTCGTCGTTCCGGTCTGCGCCTGGTTCAGGCAGTTGACGAAGTCACCCCGGCGGCAGGGCTCGCACTCCCAGCAGTGCCCGTTCAGGAAGCCGACGCCGACGCGGTCACCTGGCTGCCAGGCGGTGACGCCGGCCCCGAGGGCGTCGATGACGCCGACGATCTCGTGGCCCGGTACGACGGGCCGCGACGGGTCGGGTCGCAGGCCCTCTACGGCCAGCACGTCGGTGTGGCAGATACCACATGCCTGTACCCGTATCCGGACGTGCCCCGGCGCCGGGTCGGCCAGCTCACGTTCGACCAACCGAAGGTTGTGGACTCCAGTGGCCTCAAAGGCCCGATAGGTAGACATGCTCTAGCTCCTGGGTGGGTGTGGCGAAGCAATGCCCCGCCAGGGGGGCAGGGGCCGGCCCTCGAGGCCGCTGCGGCCGCGCGCCGTCCATCCCCATGGACTCGGACGTGGACGACGGCGTGACGGTTTGAATATGACCGGTCGACTTAGCTGGAGTCAAGCCGACTTGGCCGACGGGCCGGACCGGCGCCGCCGTATGCCCCTCACACCGCTGGGCCCGTGTGCCGGGGCGTCGCTCGTCAGCAGCGCTCTTCCGGAGGGCCGACGCGTCTTGGTTGACGCCGCGCAAGGCGACCGGCCATATTGAATGGGAGGTGATTCAGGATGGGGCGTGCGTCCAAACGCGAGGAGATCGCACAGGCGGCCCTGCGGCAGTTCCACGCGCAGGGCTTCAACGCCACCGGCATCAACGACATTACCCAAGCCGCCGGCGTCCCCAAAGGCTCCTTCTACAACCACTTCTCCAGCAAGGAGGAGAGTGCTCTGGAGGCGCTGGCCCGGTATGCCGGCACTCTGCGTTTCGACATGCTCGAAGAGCCCGGGCGCCCCCCGCTGGAGAGGCTGCGGACGCACTTCGAGTACCTCGGCAGGGACACGCTCGACAACGGGTTCGTTCGCGGGTGCCTCGTCGGCAACCTCGGCGCGGAAGTGGCGGATCACAACGAGGAGATACGCTCGGCCGTCCAGCGCGGTTTCGACCGCTGGGCCGCGCACATCCAGCGGGTGCTCGTCGAGGCCCAGGAGGCCGGTGATGTCGACAGCGCTCTCGACACGACGGCCACCGCGCTGTTCATCCTGAGCGCCTGGGAGGGGACCCTGATCACGGCCCGGGCGCACAAGTCTGAGGCGCCGGTTGAGGCGTTCTTCCGTACCGTCTTCGACGTCGTCCTGCGATAGGACCGCTCGCTCCACACTGCGTCGCTCGGCCCGCTCGCCGTCCGTAGTCGACCGCGGCCGGTCACAGCGGCCTCGCGCGCGACATCTGCTGATCTCTGGCCCCGGCCGCTGGGGGAGCCGGGCGAAGTCGAGAGGGAAAAGCCAGGCGCTTGACTCAAGTAGACCGGTCGTCTAGTTTTTAGGCGACCGGTCGGCTAATGCGAAGGTCGATCGGCCCCGCCTTATCGATCACATCCCACTGAAGCGGAGCATCGCGATGACTACCCCTGTCAAGCTCGCCATCGTCTACTACTCGTCCACCGGCACGATCGCGGAGATAGCCAACGAACTCCATGACGCCGGTGTCAAGGCGGGTGCCGAAGTCCGTCTGCTCAAGGTCGCCGAGCTCGCCCCCCGGGCCGCCATCGAGTCCAACCCCGCCTGGGCGGCCAACCACGCGGCCACCGCCGCTATCCCCGAGGCCACCGCGCAGGACATCGAGTGGGCCGACGCCGTCATCTTCGGCACCCCCACCCGCTTCGGCAACGTCTCCTCGCAGCTCAAGCAGTTCATCGACACGCTCGGCGGCCTCTGGGCCGAGGGCAAGCTGACCGACAAGGTCTACAGCGGCTTCGTCTCCACCGCCACCGCCCACGCCGGCCACGAGTCCACCCTCCTGGCCCTCTACAACTCCGTCCACCACTTCGGCGGCATCATCGTCTCGCCGGGCTTCACCGACCCCGCGAAGTTCACCGACGGCAACCCCTACGGCACCTCCCACGCCGACGGCCAGGGCACCAACCCCGTCGACGAGGTCACCCGCACCGCCGCACGCATCCAGGCCGAGCGCGTCGTCAAGGTCGCCGGCAAGCTGAAGGCCGCCGCCTGATCGCACCACCGGACGTGGACCGGCAGGCGGCCGACCAAGGCCGCCGGCAGGTTCGGGGCCGTACGGGCCCCACCACGACATGCCGGACGAGCGGGCGCGTCCCCCCGCCGTCCGGCGGTGACAGACCGACCGCATCTCCAACGCTGCGGTACCAGCCCGTCAGGGGATGCAGAGGCATCCTCACGCCCGAGAGGCTGCGCCTGCCGATGCCGGGTCAGAACCAGAAAGGACGAAAGACGATGAAGGAGTTCCTGGTCGTGCTCACCACGACCGTTCCTGAGGGGACGGATCCGGAGGAGGTCACGCGGCGCCGTGCCGCCGAAGCCGTCCGCGCCAGGGAACTGGCGGCCACCGGTCACCTCGGCCGGCTGTGGCGTCCCGTCGGTGAGCTGCGCAGCATCGGCCTGTGGCGCGCCGACGACGAGGCCGACCTGCGCGAGAAGGTGCTCGGCACGCTGCCCCTGTGGCCTTGGATGACCGCCGAGATCACCGCGCTGCAGCCGCATCCAAACGACCCGGGCACCACCAGCTGACCCACGACTTTCAGGCCGTAGCCAGGAGGCAACCATGAACGGCACAGCAGCACAGGAAGCCATCGTGCGTGGCGTGATGGACCGGTGGAAGTCCGCGGTCGACGCGCACGAACCGCAGCAGATCGCCTCGCTCTTCACCGAGGACGCCATCTTCCAGGGACTCCACCCCTACAGCGTCGGCCGTCCGGGCGTCGCTGACTACTACGATTCCCAGCCGGTGGGGCTGAGAGCCGACTACCGCGTGCTGGAGACACGCGGGCTGGCGGAGGGCGTCCTGCTCGGTTACCTGGGTGTCGACTTCTCGTTCACCGACAGGCCCACCCTCCAGGTCACTCTCAGCGTGGTGCTCAGGCGCATCGAGGACCAGTGGTACCTCTCCCATTACCAGGTGTCCAAACTCGGCTGACGGTTCGTTTGAAGGCCTCGTTCGACTCGCGGGTCAGCGCAGTGGCCCTCCTCGGGTGAACCTGTCGACAAGTCGCCGGGAGCCGAGCGTGAGTTTGTAGCTGGGCGGAGGTTGCGTCGAGAGGGCGAGGACGACGGGCGCCCACGCTGGCCGCGGTCGTCCACACGGTGCGGACGACCGCGGCCGACGCGCCGGGGCGTTGGTGCCCAGCGGACCGTGGCGAAGTGTGTTCAGGCCGCGAGAACCCTCCGGCCTCCTGACCTCGTCCAAGGCGCGGTAGCCCGTCAGACGGCCCGGACACTGGCGAGACGAGTGCCGCCGGGGCGAAGACATGCATACGCCGGTACACCGTGTCGCCGGCCCGGCCAGACGGCCTCATGGCCTGACGTAGGCGTCGACCACCCACCCCGGCTGACCCTTCCTGTGGGGCGCCGGTGAGAAGTTCGCCAGTGCTTGGGACATGGATCGCCTCGCCGCGGGCTGCGGCGAAGGCCTCACCGCAGCCGAACGCGGTCCAAAGGCGTTCGCCACGGCCGCCTGAGAAGCCGACATCGTCGGACCGTCCGCGTCAGCCCATGCCATGATCGAGGAACTCCATGCGCCTGTCGGGCTCATCAGCCGGTACACCGACGATCAGCACGTTCTGCACACTGAATGTTCCTGAGTGGTCGTAGCTCGCGATGGGCGTCTCACCGGTCTGCCGGGCGATGTCCTTTCGTGGTCTGTTGTCCGTGAGCCGGAAGGCCTCCGCGAGGGGTGTGCGGGTGACGCCCAGATGCACCATACGGAAGCCGATGAACTTGTCGATCACTTCCCATCGTCGATGACTTCCCCTGCACCCACGGTGTCAGGCAGCGAACGCAGGTGTCAGAAGCGGACTTCGTGGCCGGTGCCGCCCTATGGTGTCCCAGGCAGCGGCCCCGCTCCTGGCGGCCCGGCCCCCTTCGCAGAGCGCCCGTACGTCCCCGCTGCGGGTCCACTCGACACACTTGACGTCGATCTGGAGCTCGAAGTGGGGGCCTTCCGTTCCACAGCGCGGCCGGGGTCGGCCGGCAGTCGATGCAAGACGTACGAGCGCAGCGGTGACGCCGCCCAGCTGTGTTGTCCGGACAGGTTGGTGACGCGGCTTGCTGGTGGTTGGCCGCCGATGCCGGTGTGGGGTCGGTGGTGGTTGTACTAATCCAGCCAGTCGGGAAACGCTGCCTGCCGCTCGGTTTCTGAGGTGTAGGGCCGGTGGTAGGCCCATTTCTCGAGCAGGGTGCGGTGGAGGCGTTCGACCTTGCCGTTCGTCTGGGGCCGCCAGGGCCTCGTCCGGCTGGGGCTGATGCCCAGTTGGTGGCAGGTCTGCCGCCAGGTGTTCTTGGAATAGGCCCAGGCGTTGACGGTCAGGACCCGTTCGACCGTGATGCCCTGGGCGGCGAACCAGGCGGTGGCACGGGTGAGGAAGCCGGCGCAGGTCGGCCCGGTCTCGTCGGGCAGGTCCTCGGCGTAGGCCAGGCGGGAGTGGTCGTCCAGGGCGGTGTGCAGGTAGGCGTAGCCGGTCCCGGCCCGGTTGCGGCGTCCTTCGGCACGGCCCTGGGTGCGGTGCCCGCCGCCGTCGGGGATACGGCCGAGTTTCTTGACGTCGATGTGCACCAGTTCGCCGGGCCGGGAGCGTTCGTAGCGGCGTACGGGTTCGCCGGTGGCGCGGTCGCAGGCGGCCAGAACGGGCAGCTGGTGGCGGCCCAGGATACGGTGAGCGGCCGCACCGGGCCGCCAGGCGGACCGGTCCGGTCCGGTGCTCGCGGCGCAGGCCTACCACCTGCGCTTCGGTGGCTGGTGACGTGCGCCGTGGCTGGCGGTGTGGGCGGCTGGAGCGGTCGTGCATGCCCTCGGCGCCCACTGCCGGTAACGGCCGGCCCGTCGGGCGGCGGTGGTGTGACTGACCTGAAAGCGTTCCGGGACCCGCCGCAGCCGCCAGCCGTCGTCCACGACACACCGGGCCGGACGCAGCCTGCCGGCCGGCGTCAGCGGGGCATTACGGTGGGACACGAGGGCCACCTGCGGTCGGGCGTAGATGTCGCAATCCACACCGAACCCAGAAGGCCCTCACCTGTTCAAGCACCCAGCACGCGTGTCACCAACGTCCCGGGACAGCACACCTGGCGCGCTGCCGCGCCGGGCCGTTCGGTATTGAGCGGGAACCGCCCCGCGCACGCGTGGGGCGGCGCAGCCCCGAGTGGACCGGCCGCCGTACGCCGGGGAGTGTGATTGCAACGCCGCTCCCTGTCTGCCCGGGAGGCGATTGAGGGGGCTTTGCCGACACGGCATTCTGTTCGGTCAACGCGCGTACCGTATCCCAGGGTTGATGACGGTGGCAGCCGATTGCCCCGCGATCCGCCAGGGGCGCTTCAGGAGTGGTCGACTCAGAAGTGGTCGACGTCGACGACGGCCTGGGCGAAGGCGGTGGGCGCCTCCTGCGGCAGGTTGTGGCCGATGCCGGACAGCGTCCGGTGCTCGTACTTGCCGGTGAAACGGTCGCGGTAGGAGATCCCGTTGCCGGGCGGGGTGAACGGGTCGCGCTCGGCGTCGAGGGTGATGGTGGGCACCTCGATGAGGGGGCGGGTGGCGAGTTGCTTCTCGTAACGGTCGTAGCGGCGCTCGCCGTCGGCGATGCCGATCCGCCAGCGGTAGTTGTGGATCACGATAGCCGCGTAGTCGGGGTTGTCGAAGGCGGTGGCCGTGCGCTCGAACGTGGCGTCGTCGAAGTGCCACGTCGGTGACACGGTGTCCCAGACGAAACGGCACAGGTCGTGCCGGTCCTTTTCGTCCTCCATGGCGAGGCGGCCTCGCTCGGTGGCGAAGTACCACTGGTACCACCAGGTGTGCTCCGACGCGGCAGGCTGTGGCTTCTTCTGCGCCTCGACGTTGGTGATGATGTAACCGCTCACCGACACCAGAGCCTTGACACGTTCGGGCCACAGCGCCGCGATGATGTCGGCGGTGCGCGAACCCCAGTCGAATCCGGCGAGGAGTGCCTTCTCGATCTTGAGAGCGTCCATCAGGGCGATGATGTCGAGGGCGATCGCCGACTGCTGGGCGTTGCGGAACGTTCGGGAGGACAGGAAGCGAGTCGTTCCGTGGCCGCGCAGATAGGGCACGATGACGCGGTAGCCCTGGTCGGCGAGGAGGGGGGCGACGTCGACGTAGCTGTGGATGTCGTAGGGCCAGCCGTGCAGGCAGATGACGACCGGGCCGTGAGCAGGGCCCGCCTCCGCGTAACCGACGTCCAGCAGGCCCGCTTTGACGTGCTTCAGCTTGGCGAAGGATGTGTGCGTGCCAGGTGTCACCGTGGGAATGGTCGGCGCGGGCGTGCCGCCGGCCGGGTGCGGGGCGGCGGAGGCGTTCGGGACCCCCTGGATACCGGCGAGCGCGAACGCGCCGGTGCCCAGGCCGGCGGCCTTGTTGAACGTACGCCTGTTGATCATGAGAACCATCCGTTGTGGAGGGCGGGGTGGGTGTCATAGAAGGCCGGGCCACGAGGCCGTTCCGGCCGCCGTGGTGCGGCTGCGGCACGACTGTTCCACGCCGCGCGTCACCTGTCAAACAGGTGATGAATTATCGCTCAGGTTGGGCGGGATGGCACCTCGAGATCTGCGTTCGCTCATCTGCGTTCGGCGTGAGCTGCGGCTTCGCCCTCCGCGCTGTCTGACCGGTGATGTGTGCGGCCGAAGTGTGCCGCTTCCCGTGAGGGCTGCCACTCGGGCCTCGGCTGCCGTGTTCGCGCGGGCGTTGAAGCTCCGATAAGGCTGGACGCCGTGTCGGCCCGCTGGTCCGTGTGTGGGGTGGCCTGGCCGTCCGGGCTGCTGCCGACCGTGGGGCGCGATGCTGCGCGGACGCCGGGCGCGTAGGTGTGCCATGCGATCCGATGTCGTGAACCGGAGGTGCGGTCTGGCCCTGAACTGCTTGACTCGTCAACCATTCAGGTATCTACTTGTCGCAGCAAGTATTTCCTACTGGGCCGAGCTCTGTTCGCGCTGCAGTTGATTCATGAAAGGCGCCATCATGACCAAGATCGGTATCATCGTCGGAAGCACCAGGCCGGGGCGCAACGGTGAGGCGGTCGCCCGCTGGGTGCACGAGGTCGCCGCCCAGCGCACGGACGCCGAGTTCGAGATCGTCGACTTGCTGGACTACAAGCTCCCCGTCCTGGACGAGGCCTACCCGGCCACCCTGGGCAACTACACCCAGCCGCACACCCAGGCCTGGGCCGAGAAGATCGCTTCCTTCGACGGCTACATCATCGTCACACCCGAGTACAACCGCTCCGTGCCGGGGGCGCTGAAGAACGCGCTGGACTTCCTCTACGCCGAGTGGAACAACAAGGCCGTCGGCTTCGTCGCCTACGGTTCGGTCGGTGGCAGCCGTGCCGTGGAGCACCTGCGCGGCATCGCCGGCGAGCTGCAGATGGCCGACGTCCGTGCTCAGGTGGCACTCTCGCTCTTCACCGACTTCGAGAACTTCAGCGTCTTCAAGCCGGCGGACGTCCAGCGCGAGACGCTCATCACCACGCTGGACCAGGTCGTGGCCTGGTCGAAGGCTCTTGCGCCGCTGCGCGCCAGCTGAAACCCTCACCCGCTCAGCCCCGGGTGTTCTCGCCTGAGCGTGAAAGGCGGCAGGGGGCGATGCCGTCTGTGGTCGTTCCGCACATGCGGAACGACCACACACGGCGCACCTGGGGTCAGGGGGCGCCGAGATGTCGCCCCGGATTCTCCGGTCCTTTGCCGAGTCGGACTCGGCGCAAAGCACGGCCGGCTGAAACGGTGAGGACTGCGTATCCGTGTGTCGAGTGCCCTCGCGCCGCCCGGCGGGGATGCATATGTGCCGAACCTGGAGGGTCGCCTTGTTCAGTGTCACCGTTCGTGATCACATCATGATCGCCCACAGCTTCCGGGGGGAGGTGTTCGGTCCCGCGCAACGGCTGCACGGAGCCACGTTCGTGGTGGACGCCACCTTCCGGCGTGAGCACCTGGACGACGACAACATCGTCGTCGACATCGGTCTGGCCGCCCAGGAGTTGGGCGCTCTGGTCAGCGAGCTGAACTACCGCAACCTCGACGACGAGCCGGACTTCGACGGAATGAACACCTCGACGGAATTCCTGGCGAAGGTCATCGCAGACCGGCTCGCCGAACGGATCCACGAGGGCGCCCTGGGCGAGGACGCCAGGTCCCTGGCCGGTGTCGCCGTCACGCTGCACGAATCGCATGTGGCCTGGGCGAGTTACGAGCGTGCGCTGTGACGGCCACAGCCCGCGGTGTGGCCATGCCCGCCTGAATCGCGGTCTGCCGGAGCCTCACACGGCATGCTGCCGCCATTCCGCGACGCGGCGGACGGCTCCGCACACTCCGCGCCCTTCCAGGGCACGAGCGAATGCCCTGAATTTTCGCCGTCGGTGAGGGTGATGTTCAGCTTGGCGTCCGCGCCGTACGCGGGTGCTGGTCGAGGCGGCCGACGCCTTCATCCGCATGTCGACGCCAGACGCGCGCAGCTCGTCGGCGAATGGCTCCGCACGGGTCAGCAGTCCCTCGCCACGGACCAGCTGGGGGGCACTTGCCCGCCGAGCCTCTGCCGCACAGTGGCCGGTTCGACGGCCACCACGCCACCCTCCAACCATGAGACGGCCGGGCAACCCGGTTGGCGTCGGCGGCCTCACGGTTGGTCCTGGGAGGGTCCGGCGATGCGCGGCACGGCGATGCCGCTGCTGGTGCACCGGCCACGCGCTGTGCTGGGCGGTGTCACCGTCGGAGGGGCGCTGCTCGCCGAGCGGTTCCCCCTTCACGATCACGTGCTCAGCCTCGCGGTGCCGCCCCATCGGCCATACTGCTCGCCGGCCGGTCGGGCCCCTGCGAGGGATCGCGTCGCAGGGGCGTGAAGTGTGGGCCGTTACCGCTCGTGTACTCCGTCGGTTTGCCGCTCCCCGGAAAGCGGCTTTGCCGGGCCTGCTGCCCTCAGTCGGCTCTTCATGTTGCTCGCCTCTCAGCGGCCGGGGAGGCGTGTGGTGACTTCCTGGAGGACCCAGCCATTGCCGTCGGGGTCGTTGAAGGCGGCGAAGGAGCCGTAACTGGCGCGCTCGGGGTGGGTGCCGCTGACCCGGCCTTCCTCGGTGCCGCGATGGAACACGCCGTCAGCGTCGTGAAAGATCTCGCCCATGTCGATGCCGCGGGCGACGAGGTCTGCGTGAGCGGCCTCGATGTCCGCGACGACGAGGTGCAGGCCCTGTACGGCGCCGGGCGCGGCTGTCGTGACCCCGGTGCCGAAGAGGATGGAGCACTGGGAGCCAGGGGGTGTCAGGTGCACGACCCGATAGGTGTCGTCGGCCACGTAGTCCACGTCGAGGCGGAAACCCGCGGCTTCGTAGAAGGCTTTGGCCCGGTCGACGTCTGAGACGGGCAGCACCACGACTTCGAGTTTGAGGTCCATCTGCGCTTTCACTCCCATGGGCGGAGGCGTCGCACATCCCAGTGCGTCACCGATCTGAATGGTGACGAGATGGTGTCAGCCCGTTACGTCACCTGTCAAACTGGTGATGTACTCGCTCGTTCGTACCGGACGCGGAGGGGAAGCGGCTCGCTTCGTTTGCGTGAACGCGTGCATGTGCTGGACGTCTTCGGGAGGAGCGTGCCCAGCCCGCAAAGTCGTCGGAGAGGTGATCGACGGGACGGGAGTGAGGGTGGCTCCCTCCCCGGACGTCGCCCGCGCATCATCGATGCTCTGCGCCGCGCAGGCCGATCGAGTCCTGGTCGGCAGGCGTGGGCCCGGTCAGCCGGCGTGCCTGGGCGGCGGTTGAGGGGCGCGGAGTCGGCCTGCGTACAGCGGCACAGGCATGCTCGCGCCGCAGGAGGGCATGCCTGTGGGTGGTGTCAGGCCGCCGTCTGCTCGGTCCAGGCCTGTTCGAGTGCTCGAGTGAACGTCTCCACGGACTGAACGCCGCTGATCCCATAGCGCCGGTTCAGTACGAAGAAGGGGACGCCGCTCGCTCCGATTTCAGAGGCGAGATGCTCATCGGCCCGCACCTGAGCGGCGTGGGCCTCCGGATCGTCGAGCACCCGCAGTGCCTCCTGTGCGCCCAGCCCGGCTTCGATGGCCACATCCAGCAGGGTCTGCCGGTCGTAGATCGAACGCTCCTCCGCGAAGTTCACCCGGAAGACGAGGTCCAGCAGTCGGTCCTGGACGCCGCGGGTCCGGGCGAAGTGGATCAAGCGGTGGACGTCGAAGGTGTTGCCGAACACGCGCCCTCCGATGCGGAAGTCCAGTCCCACGGACGCTGCCATGGACGCGGCCTGTTCCTCCCTGGCGACCTGCTGCTCGCGGGTCCGCCCGTACTGGGCCGCGACTGCGTCGATGATCGGCACGTCGCCGTTCTGGGCCTGCGGGTTGAGTTCGTAGGACCGGTGGACCACCTCCACCTGATCGCGTTGTGCGAAGGCGGCGAGCCCTCGGTTGAAGCGCGCTCGTCCGACATAGCACCACGGGCAGGCGATGTCGGCCCAGATCTCGACCTTCAATAGCGGTGTCTCCTGTGTGAGCCGCCCCGGGCGGAACCCTCGGTGCGGCGACGGGGGCGTCCGCCCGCCGCGGTGCGGATGGCGGCGCCGATGATGTGGTCGAACCTAATAGACGACCGGTCGACAACGATAAACGCCGAACGTCTCGGACGTCCACTGACTGGGCGACGGGGAATCGCCT
Source organism: Streptomyces sp. NPDC028331 (assembly GCF_055565775.1). Classification (NCBI taxonomy): domain Bacteria; kingdom Bacillati; phylum Actinomycetota; class Actinomycetes; order Kitasatosporales; family Streptomycetaceae; genus Streptomyces; species Streptomyces sp. NPDC028331. The sequence continues at coordinate 390,433 of NZ_JBVHTR010000007.1, forward strand.
GGTGTGCGAGATGTCAGGCGGAAGATGACAACGCAGTGCGATTGACGAGGAAGTCCATTCCATGTCGCAGACCATCGGTTCGGCTGCCACCGCACCCGTCGACTTCTGGTTCGACCAGGTGTGCCCAGGTGGTGACCGTCACGTGGAGCTCGACCGGTCGTCTATCTCTCCAGGTGGGTGACCAAGGAGTGTGTCAACGCGCCGATCTCCGTGGGTTCCGGTGTCCGGGCGCGCCCTGCGGCGGCGCGGGGCCCTCGGAGTCGTGTGCACCCGGCTGACCCCTCGCAGGCGACTGCCTTCCCGCAACTAGACTGTGCCCATGCCGAAGCCGACGACGATCAAACCTCTCAGCCGCGAGGAGGAGGCTTTCCTGCGCGCTCTCGGCAGGGTGATCGCGCAAGTGCCCCGCATCGTCGACGCCGACATGCTCAAGGAGCAGTCGATCACCAGCGGCGAGTACACGGTCCTGGTCCACCTGTCGGAAGCGCCCGGCAACCAGCTGCGGATGAGTGAACTGGCCCACGCCTGCGGGCTCTCGCTGAGCGGCATGACCAGAGTGGTCAACCGCCTCGAGAAGCAGTCCCTCGTGTTGCGTAAGCGGTGTCCTGAGGACGGGCGGGCCTGGCTCGCGGTCCTCACCGGTTCCGGCTGGGAACAGCTCGAGCAGGCCTGGCCCACGAACCTTGCGAGTGTGCGGCGTCACATCTTCTCCCGTCTCGAAGAATGCGACATCCCCGCGGCCACCCAGGTGCTTGAGCGCATAGCCCCCGGCCAGGTCATGTCCGCAACGTCAGGGGAGTCGTAACCACTGGCAGGCGATGTGATGCAAGTCCGGAACTGGAGGCCGCGTTCTCGTAGCGGATGGCCAGGGTCTTGTCCGTGCTTGAGTCGAGTCGATCGGCGCTCCGTACGTTGCCTCGCCGATGGTCGTCCGGTTCGGCCGACAACGGCTCCCGCCGCGTCCTGGATCGGTCGGGACGTCCGGCGGTCCCGGGCTGTTCGCGGTGGCGGCCGGCACACACCTGAAGCGCCAGCGCGCTGAATGCGCTGGGCGTCGAGATGAAATGGTCGCCGTCGCCCGCGGTACAGCGCAGTCGCGACCTCACTGGCGGCTGGGCCGGCGGGTCAGATCCGAGAGGACGGACGCAAAGTCCCCCCTTGATAGGTGACGAAGCTGTCCGCATGACGAGGGAGACCTGACTCGTCGAACCGCAAGGGTGATGCTCCATGACCGCCGTCCACGAAAAGGCGCTGCTGGCAGGCGGCTGCTTCCGGGGCATGCAGGAGCTGATCCGTTCGCTTCCTGGTGTCGTGTCGACCCGCGTCGGTTACAGCGGCGACGATGACATGCCGCGCCCACATACCGTGACCGCGGAAGGCATGCCGAGTCGATCGAGATGCCAGGTCGCTGACGATGCGCAGGCCGTCGCTGTCGAGGACGACCGCACCGCGCGGACAGGGATCGCGCATCCCGCCGCAAGGCCGGGGATCGGCATCCGGTGCCTCCTTGGGTGGTCGGCGCCGCAGGCTCGCGTCCCGCCGCCGGCCGGGAGTCCGAGCCGCGGCGCGGCGCCTTGGGATGTGAGTGATGCTGCTTGCCGTGGTGTTCGTCACCCGTCAGAATGGTGACATGGTGCATACCTTCAAGTGCGGGGCTCCGGTACTGGATTTCGTGGGCACGCTGCGTGCGCGACGGAACGCGGTGCCCACCGAGATGCTCACCTCGACAGAGAGTCTCGAGGCCTGGTTCCGTGAGTCGGGCGTCGTCGACGAGGACACGCGGTGCGAGCCGTCCGATCTGCGGCAGGCAATTGCTCTTCGTGAGGCGATCTATCTGCTGATCGTGGCCACGCTGCAGGGAGAGCGCTATGACGCCGATGCGTTGGCGCTGGTCAACGACACCGCCCGGATGCCGTCCGCTGTTCCACGGCTCGTCCGACGGGGGAGCCGCCAGGTCGAGGGCTCGCCGCGGCAGGCGTTGTCGTCGGTCGCCCGGCAGGCCGTGGAGCTGCTCGGCGGGCCGGAGGCCACGCTGCTGAAGGAATGCAGCAGGGACGAGTGCACGCAGGTGTATCTCGACCGGTCGCACGGCGGTCGCCGTGAGTGGTGTGCCATGGATCCCTGCGGCAACAGGATCAAGGCGGCCGCTTATCGAGCGCGCAAGCGGAACGAGGCGCGGACGGCGTCGCCGGTGCGGCCGGGCAGGTAGAGCGGGCGACCGGCCGGCCTCTCGGCGGTGAGCCGGCGGTTTGTCCGCGGGGCGTGGCATTACAGGTTGCCGTCTCTGCCCGCGGATGGGCCTGTGGTGAAGTTGGTGCTCGTTCGCGAGGCCTGCGGGAGGGGGGTCAGGTCCGGGCGGGTGCGTGGGCGCCGAGCAGGGCCAGGCAGTTGGTCCACAGGGTGGCCAGTGGTGAGGTGGTGTTGTAGAGCTTGGCGAACAGTACCTGGCCCTCGAGCTGGGCGACGATCGACTGGGCGGCTGTGCGTGTGTCCTGCACGGAGACCTCGCCGCGCTCGCGGGCCTCGATGATGACGCTGTCGACCATCTGTGCCTGGGTTTCGAAGATCTGCTGGAGCCGTTCGCGTATGGCTTCCGTCTGGTTGCTCATCTCCAGGGAGAGGTTGCCGAACAGGCAGCCCGAGATCACTCCGCAGCTCTCCTGGCCGGCCTGCTGGGCGGCCTGCGTGGCTTCGAAAAGCTGCCGCAGCCGCTCGAGGGGCTCGGCATCGCTGTCCAGGATCCGGGTCCACGCACGGTGCTCCGCCGCCCAGTGCTCCTCGATCACCGCAAGAGCAAGGGCTTCCTTGGACTCGAAGAAATAGTAGAAACTGCCCTTCGGCACCCCCGCCGTCTTGCAGATCTCGGCCACGCCCAGAGCGGAGTAGCCGCGCTGCTCGATCAGCGAGTGTGCAGCGGTGAGGATCTTTTCCTTCGCGTCACTTGTCCGGCCCATGCTCACAGTATACGACCGACCGACTATGACGGGTAGGTGTCAGCCTGCTCCTTCTCGCTCTCCGGCCGACGTTCGGGAACGGGCATGACCACGACATTCGGGTTCCGCTCTCCCGGTGCGCCCTTCCCTCGCGAATGTCGCTGAGGCCACACTGTGTCGGCAGGGATGACAGGTGGAAGGGTGTCTGGCCGGTGCCCCGGCGCTCGATTCAGTCGGGGGTGATGGGCAAGTTCAGCGACACCGTCTTGCCCAGCCCGTTGGGGGAGCTGTTCCACATCTCGGCCAGAGCCTCGACGATGAGCAGACCGCGGCCGTGTTCCGCTTCCGCGTTGGTCTCCTCGGCCAGTGACAGGGGTGAGGGAACCGGGGGATGGGTGTCCGAATCGCGTACCTCGAGGCGGATGTGATCCGTGAACGCCCGCAGACGCACGTCGACATCGCTGCCGGCATGCACGAGCGCATTGGTCACGGTTTCGGAGACGATCAGCTCCATCGCCTCCGACATGGTGTCCAGCCCCCACGAAGCCAGGCGGTCGTGGACGAACGTGCGTGCCTCCCTGACCCCGCGCAGGTCGTGACGCTGAATGTGCAGACTTCCCACCCGGGGTTCTTCCTGGCCCCTCGTCCCTTCGTGCAGGGCGAGAAGCAGGACGGCGTCGTCGCGCCGCTGCCACGGGGCGGACACTTCGGAGATGACCGCGTCCGCCAACCGCTCGAGATCGACGGGCGATCCCTGGTCTTGCGAGCCCAGCAGCGCCCGGCCGAGGGCCTCGGCGTCGGCCGTGTCCCAGCCGACGAGACCGTTGGTGTACAGCATCAGCAGCGCACCGGACTCCAGGGTGTGCTCCCTTCCCTGATAGGCGCCTGCCGGGCACACGCCCAGGGGGACGTTGGCCGGGGCCTCCAGGACGCCGATCTTTCCGTCGGGCCCGCGTACCAGGGGCGGAGGATGGCCGGCCAGGGCCACCTCCGCAGTGCCGTCCACGGTGTCCAGTGACACGACGCAGCAGGTCACCGTCAGGTCGGTGCGCAGTCTCTGGAGGAGTCGGCCGGTCCGCTCGATCACCGCGGCGGGGCGGTGCCCCTCGGTGGCGTACGAGGCCGTCGCGGTGCGTACTTGCCCCATCAGGGCGGCGCTCTCCATGGCGTGACCTTCGACGTCACCGACGATCAGTACCGCGCGGTCGTCCGCCAGCGTGATCACGTCGTACCAGTCCCCTCCGACCGTGGACGTGGACGTGGACGTGGCCGGCAGGTAGCGGGCTGTGGTGAGAAGGCGCGGCAGATCGGGCAGCACGGGCGGCAGAAGAGTCCTCTGGAGGCATTCGGCGACGGCACGCTGCCGCGCGCTCAGCTCGACGCGGTCCACCGCTGACCCGAGCAGTCCCGCCATCATGCCGAGCAGGGCTCTTTCCTCGGGCGGGAAACCGCGAGGAGCGTCGAAGGTCAGACAGCACACGCCGACGACGTGCCGTTGACGTGCGACAGGCACATCGATGAGCTGGTCGTCGCCCGTCAGCGGGATGTAGACCTCCGTGTGCGGTTGGCCCTCGCGGCCGTCGCCGAGCAGCGACAGGCCTTCGGACACGAACAGCGGACGTCCTCGAAACGCCTCGGTGGCCGGTGTGCGGTCGTTCATCCGGAGGCCATGGAGGCCACGGACGAGGTCCGAGGAGGCCCCGCAGTGTCCCAGCACCCACAAGCGGCCCTCGGCCACCGAGGCCAGAACCAATGCCTGTGCGCGTAGCGGCGTCATGACGCAGTACTCGGCCGCCGTGACGATGTCCTCCATGGCCGTGGCTCGGTTGAGCAGGTCGGCCAGACGCCGCAGGGGGTACATCATGCTTGTCCCACCGGAGCCCGGCACGCCCTGCACTCCCCAGCCAGGTGTGCACGCGCTGGTGTCGATGTCGGCTTCCGGAGGGATCAGCATGGGCATCGGACCTGCGGCCACCGTGACACCGTTCTTGACGAGCGCGGCGAGATCCCGTGCGAGATCGTTGCCGACCTCCTCGAGCTGTCCGCGCTCGGCGGCCGAGAAGGCGCCGCAGTCCTCCGCGCGTAGCACGGTCAGGGCCCCGAAGCGCTGGTCCGCGGCGGTTACCGGAGCGGACAGCGCCGCGTACGGATAGGGCTGGGCGTGTTCCTGGTCCGGGCCGGAGGGATTCGGATCGATGAGAACGGCCGTGGTGCCCGACTGTACGGCGCGGGCCGTGGCACGGGGCGCGTCCAGCCTCATCTTTCCGGCGAAGGTGAACAGCGACGGCGGACTTCCGCCGGCCAGGGCCAGTCGGAGTTCGCCGTGGTGCTCGTCGAGCAGATAGACCGCCGCCGTGGCGGCGTGCAGCCGGTGCATGGCTTCCCGGACGGCGCTGTGGAGCACCTTCGCGAGATCCGCACCGTTGATCACAGGGCCGTCGACGTGCTGTCGGCCTGTCACTGGTTCGGTGTCGGCCACGAGACGACTCCCTCCAGCGCGAAGACGTGGGTGTCGGGGAGCACCTTCCATACCTGGCGCATTCGGGCGATATTCATTATTTTTCGTTTGTCCGGTGTCGCGCCATTCCTGCTGGTCGGAGCCGTGCTTACCCACCGGACGGACGGCGGTGCCGAACCGAGCATGGGCGCGGCGAGGGAGGACGACGTGGGGCGCAGCGGTCGGGGGAGCCGCCTATGAGCACCAGCGGACGTTTGTGGCCGGGCGGTGCGCACGACTGCGTGCGGTAACCTGCCGGCCTGCACCCAGATGGTCATGTGCCGCGGTCGTTCAGGTCGTAACCAACGAGGGAGACGCTCCGGTGCAGGAGCCATGCCCGAGGATGACCTCGGCCAGATCGCCGGAGGGCGTCGACCGCGTGGCGAAGCGCTGGAACGCCCGGACGGGATCGTCGCAGCTCAGGACCTCGGTGCCGGAGGGCAGCCGGATGTGATGACAAACGGCGACGCCGACGAGCGCCGGACGTGGAGTCGGACTCGCGGAGGCGCCGAATGACGTGGTGGTGACTCCGGGGACTCGGGGACGCCACCGAAGGCGTCGAGACCCAGCGCGAGTTCAGAAAGCGGCGGGTTCCTTTTCGAGTAGTTCCCGCACACGGGGGGCGACTTCGCGGCCCAGCAATTCGATCGTGCGGGCGCGGGCCCGGCGAGGCAGGTGCATGATGTCGTACTTGAGGTCGAAGCGGCTCAAGCTCAGCTCATGGGCCGTCCTGGCGATCTTTCTGGCCACGGTTTCCGGGGATCCGATGAACAGCGCCCCGCTATGGATCTCCTCCGCGTAACGCCTGGGGGTGGGCTTGGGGAAGCCACGTTCCTCGGCTAGTTGGTTCATCACCGGTTCCCAGTACTGCCACCAGGTCTCGGCTGCCTCCTCGTCCGTGTCGGCGACAAGGCCGAGGGAGTGCTGGCCGACCGGTTTCGGCTGGTGGCCGAACTGCTCGAGCGCCCGGTGGTAGAGATCGATGTGACCGGCGAAGCGCTGGGGACGTCCGCCGATGACGGCCAGCATCAAGGGCAGGCCGTGACGGGCGGCTCGGACGACGGAGTCGGGGTTGCCCCCCACACCGATCCACGTGGGGATGCCACCGTCCCGCATCATGGGACGGAGCTTCTGGTCGCTGAGCGGTGTCCGGACTGTGCCGGACCATGTCACCGCCTCGTCTTGCTGCAGACGCAAGAAGAGGTCGAGCTTCTCCTCGAAGAGCCGCTCATAGTCGGCAAGGTCGTATCCGAAAAGCGAGAAGGACTCCGTGGAGGAGGCACGCCCCAGTACGACCTGGGCCCGGCCGTTCGACACGGCGTCCAGGGTGGAGAAGTCGTGGTACAGGCGCACGGGATCGTTGGTGCTCAGGACGGTTACCGACGTGCCGAGGCGGATCCGCTCGGTGACCGATGCGATGGCCGAGAGCAGCACAGGGGTGGCGCTGTCGACGTGTCCTGCCCGGTAATGCTCGCCGATGCTGAACACGTCGATTCCCGAGGCTTCGGCCAGTTTGGCCTCCTCGACCAGCAGCCGTACGGTCTCGGCGTCGCTGAGGACACGACGGTCGTCCGTAGCGACCTCGCCGAACGAGTCGAGCCCGATTTCGAAGGCACCGGCCTTCATGGTCTCCTCCTCATGGAGCGCGGACTGACGGCCGCGGAAAGTATGCTTGACTGGTCAAGTATCTGCAGACTTTAGTTGACATGTCAACTACTGTTGGCGTGGTGGACTCTGCCCGGCCCGCGGTCGCGCCGAGTGACCGCAGGTTCGCGGGAGCGGAACCCAGCGGTGCGGTGTGGTCTTCTGTCAGTGAAAGGCGGGCGTCGACGCGTAGGAAACGGATCACGGGGCGCCGGTTTCATGGAGGATGCCAAGGCGAACGTCGTCACGTCGCGTCCGCGTCCTGGCAGTGATCGCTGCGTCGCCGTCATTGCTCGTTCGTGCCGCGACGCCGTCACCCGCCTCGCCGATCACACAACCACCGCAGGATCAGGGGGAATTGAGCAGTCGATCCGGATCAGGGTGGCCGCATGCCGTTGCTGACTTGCCGGGCTGTGGTGCCGGGCGTCCAATGGGGGAGAAGCTCGCGCATGCCTGGCCGAGTATGTGTCCGAGCCGTTCCATCCACCTCCACCATGTTCGGGCAGCTCAGGGGGCTAGGAGGTCAGGTGCCATGGCTACAGTCCTCTTCATAGTGAGCGGAGCGACGTACTGGGTGCTCAAGGACGGCACCAGGTATGCGACGGGTTACTGGGCCGAAGAGTTCGCCATGCCGTACAAGAAGATCACGGACGCCGGGCATGACGTCGCGGTCGCGACACCCGGTGGTGCGATCCCAAACGTCGACATGATGAGTCTTCGGCCTTCGATGGCGGGTGGTGAGGAAGGCGCCCTCGAGTCGGAAGAAATCATTCGTTCCGCCGAGGTGATGCGGCGGCCGCTCAAGCTGTCGGATGTCCGCCTCGAGGACTACAACGCGGTGTACCTCCCTGGTGGGCACGGTCCGATGTCCGACTTGGCGTTCGACGCCGACATCGGCCGGCTGCTGACGGCACAGCTGGCCTCGGGCAAGCCCCTCGCCATCGTGTGCCACGCCCCAGCCGCGATGCTGGCCACCAGGATCCACGGTGAATCTCCCTTCAAGGGCTTCCGGGTCACGTGCTTCACCGACGAGGAGGAAGAGGCCGTGGGACTTGCCTCCAGGGCACCGTGGCTGCTGGAGACGGAGCTGAAGGACAAGATCGGTGTCGACTTCAGCCGCGGCCCCATCTGGCAGCCGTACATGGTGGAGGACCGCAACCTCATCACCGGGCAGAACCCCCACTCGGCCGCGATCCTCGCCGACCGATTGCTTGAACTCCTGAAATGACCGTCCAGGGGCGTCTGTAAGTGAGCGTTTGGTTCTCGGTTGTCTGTTTCATTTGGCTTAGCTGTCACGCCAGTTGGTGGTGGCTTCGTGGGTGAGGCGGCGGGTCATGAGGTTGATGGCGGCGAGCTGGATCATGGCGGCTGATCGGTGTGGGTGGGTTTCGTAGTCGCGGGCCAGGCGGCGGTGGTGCATGAGCCAGCCGAGGGTGCGTTCGATGACCCAGCGGCGGGGTTGGACGTGGAAGCCGCGGGTGGTGGGGTCGCGTCGGACGATTTCGAGGTCGATGCCGAGGTGGGCTGCGTGTTCGACGGCTTTGGTCTTGTAGCCGTTGTCGGCCCAGGCTTTGGTGATGGTGGGGTGGCGTGCGGCGACGTGGGCGAGGAGCTGGGTGCCGGCGGCGGAGTCGTGGATGCTGGCGGCGGTGACGGTGACGGCCAGGAGCAGGCCGAGGGTGTCGGTGATGATGTGCCGCTTGCGGCCGATGATTTTCTTGGCCGGGTCGACACCTTGGCTGGTCAGGGGGACGGTGGCAGAGGTTTTGATGCTCTGGCTGTCGATCAGGCAGGCGCTGGGCTCGCTGGCGCGGCCTTCGGACTGGCGGACTTTGCCGCGTAACAGGCCGGTGAGTTGCTCGAAGATGCCGTCGGCTTCCCAGTGGGCGAAGTAGCCGTAGACGG